>JAEHCT010000025.1 GCA_020697635.1 Candidatus Bathyarchaeota archaeon | reverse complement strand
TATATCCCCGCAAACAGGACTGGCACCAAGATAAGAGCAAAGGCTAACCACCCCTCCGTGAGCGCCCCGAGGGCCGCCAGCACCCCGCTCACCATGAAGAGTCGACTCCCCACCTCGTGGGTCCTGTCCCAGACCTCCTCACTGCTCATGGTCCACGGCGTCCTGATGCCGAAGAACCAGTTCCGCCTCGCCTTCCCCATCACCACCCCGACGCCGTAGAACAGCCCCCCCATCGCCGGAGCCAGCATCCTCATGAAACTGAAACGCCAACCCAGATTCCACGCCAGGCTCAGACCGTGGACGTAGGACAGGAACGCGACGAAACCGAAGACGAACCAGTCGTAACTTGGCCGAAACCCCTCTATCCCCACGGATGGATCCAGCCTAGGCAGAGATACCAGGATCGGAATCATCACGGCAGTCACCAGCGGAATCAGGAAGAGCCCCATGAACCTCGACCCGTACCCATCCGCCTCACCGCTCAGACCCCAGTGGATGGCTATACTCTCCGGCATAGAGGGATACAGGTAGAACCCCACCGCGAACTGGAGCACGACCAGCACCATCGAGGCGACAACAGCCCTCCTCATCACAACCCCGTGATCAGCAGGCACCCGAAGGGAATAAACATGATCCAACCATGAAGACGCCCACCTTCCACCGTGCATCAGCCCCTGTACCTGTACAGCCTCAGCCTCCATAGGAACCCCTGGGTCCTCCCCGAATCCCTCACACCATCAAGTATTCTTTCCAGCCCATCTCCTCGAAATCATCCAGACCTGTGAGGCCAACAAACAGTACCGGGGCCCCGCCTTCATGAAGAAGACGGAGTAGCCACCAGGCTGCAGGCTTCTTCCAAGAACAGGAAAAGGGAGGGCTAGTGGCTGTCGAAGTACTCCTTGGCCTCCCTCAGTATCTCCGGCCTGGCCAGCAGCTCGACGAGGGTCATGCCCAACGCCTTCGCGCCGAGGACCATGGCGTCCAGACCCTGCTTCGTCATCGTCGCCTCGGCCAGCTGAACACTATGCCCCGGCGTTCCCTCGAGCGCTGAAGCGATGTTGCTGCCCGCCACCGGCGTCCTCTGGGAGACGTCCCCGAAGTCGGTGGACGCCATGGGCATCGCCGTGGTGGACTCCCTCCAGTCCCGGACCGGCGCCCCCAGCTCCTTGTAGTTGCCCCACAGTGTCTTCACCATGGGTATGTTGAGCTTCTTGCTGCTGTACAGCTTCCTCTTGGTGATCTCCACCTCGACGCCCATGGCGTGGGCGGCCCCCTCGGCGCACCTAGCCACCTTTTCCACCATCTCCCCCAAGTACTTCTCGTCGCTGCTCCGTACGCCGAACTGGCAGACAGCCCTGTCTGGGATGATGTTGCTCGCCAGCCCCCCCTCCGGGATGATGCCGTGGATCACCAGGTTGGCGTCCCTCCTAGCCTCCTGCCTGAGCATGTGGGTCGCCATGTAGGTGAGGGTGGCGGCGTTCAACGCGTTCCTGCCCTTCTCCGGGCTCGCGGCTGCGTGGCTAGTCTGGCCCTTGAACACCATCTCTATCTGGTGTATGCCGAGCGCTTGGCCTCCGACGCCCCACCTGCTGCCCGGGTGAAGCATAACGACGCCGGCGACGTCGTCGAAGAAGCCGTGATCGGCCATAACCACCTTGCTACCGGCGCTGGGGCCATGACCCTCCTCCGCCGGGGTGCCGACGACAAGCACCTCCCCCGCCAACCCGGAGACGGCCCTGCTCGCGGCGATCCCCGCCCCCACCGCGGAGGCGGCAATGAGGTTATGGCCACAGCCGTGTCCAACCCCAGGCAGCGCGTCGTACTCGGCGAGCACGGCGACCCTAGGCCCTTCAGCCCCGCCCTTGAAGGAAGCCTTGAACGCGGTGGGCATCCCGTAGATGCCCTTCTCCACCTCGAAGCCATGGTCCCCTAGGACGCCGGTGAGCTTCTCGAAGGCCTTGTACTCCTCGCTCCCCAGCTCAGGATTCTCGTAGAGGAACATCGCGATGTCCTCCAGCACAACTCTCTTCTCGTCAACGGCGTCCCTTACAATCTTCTTGAGTCCATCAACGTCAGTCAACGTTATCAACTAGAGATCACCGGCTTAATCTATAGCGTTTTCCAGTTTCACTTCACTTTCACCCGTCTCCCCCCTGCACAGCCTTATGCGTTCACATTATATGCCGAGGAATGGTGTGAGACCCGAGTGTAATGGGAGAGGTCATTGAAGCCGGACTTCTGGAAGGAGTAGCCAGCACCACCGTTAAGAAGCTGCACAAGGCCGGGTTAGTCACCCTCGAATCCATCGCGGTAACTCCCCCGCGCGATATCGTGGAACTGACCGGCATGGGCATCGACACCGCCGTAAAGGTGAACGCCTTGGCGCGGATGAAGGTGGACCCGGGGTTCGTCTCAGCCTCCGACATGCTGGAGATGCGCAAGCACAAGCTCCGCTGCAGGACAGGCTCCAATGAACTCAACCGCATACTGGGCGGCGGACTCGAGACAGGCGTCATCACAGAGCTGATCGGCGAGTTCGGCTCAGGCAAGACCCAGATATGCTACACTCTCTCCGTGTTGGCACAACGGCCCGTGGAGGAGGGCGGCCTAGGTGGACGCGTCTGCGTCATCGACACCGAGGGAACCTTCCTCCCGGAGCGTGTGGTGCAGATAGCAGAGGCCCGGGGCTACGACACCCAGGAGATCCTCAGCAACATACTCATCGCCCGCGCCTACAACAGCGACCACCAGGTGCTCCTCATAAAGAACCTCCCCCAGGTCGCGCAGGAGCACGACGTCAAACTCGTCATAGTGGACAGCATGATAGGCCACTTCAGGGGCGAGTACATCGGCAGGGCCACCCTCGCGGAGCGCCAGCAGAAGCTAGCCAGCGCACTCGGCAACCTCCTCAGGGTCGCCGAGGCCTTCAACCTCTCCGTGGTCCTCACCAATCAGGTGCAGGCCAAGCCGGACACCGCATACGGCGACCCAAACAAGCCGACAGGCGGCCACGTCATGGCCCACGCCTGCACACACCGCATGTACCTCCGCAAGGGCAGGCAGAACACGAGGCTGGCCCGGATCATCGACAGCCCCTACCTCCCTGAGGAGAAGATCAGGATCGCCATCACCGAGGCCGGCGTCACAGACGAGGACGGCACCTTCCCAGAGTGGGACGATGACAGCCCCATCCAAGAAAAGGAATAACCCTCAGCGGATATACTCGAAGGGGTTCCTGAAGCCCTTAGCAGCCAAGGCCTTAACGAAACAGTCTTTCAACGGCCCTACGCCTACCCCCCTCTTGACGCTGACCGGGAAGACATAGCCTGAAGCCTCGGAGGGGGCTCCCCCCGAGATCCTATCGAGAAAGGCGCCAAGGTTCATCGCGACGTCCCCCTCACTTCCCTTATCGATCTTGTTCGCCGCCACGAGAGGGAACGCCCCCAGGGTCTCGTGGAGGTACTCCACCATCTCGACGTCAAGGCTAGTGAACCCCTTTTTGGCGAGGCGCTCCTCGGTCTCCAGGAACGTCGTTATGTTAACCACGTGGACCGCGAGCACGATACTGCTCGCCTCACGCTCAATAAAATCAAGTATGCTGTCCTTGGTCTTGTCCTCCCATCGTCTGCTCGCACCCAGCTTCCGCCCGTAACCTGGCATGTCAACCAGGAAAAGATCCTGCGCTATGGGATACTTGTCGATGCTGGTGGTGGTTCCAGGCCGTTTCCCGATCCTGACCTTGAGTCCGGTCAACGCCCTGATGGTCGTGCTCTTACCCGAATTAGGCCTACCCGTGAATATGACATACCTCTCAGACATATCCACTACAAATAGGGTGTATACACTGAAAAAGGGTGGCTTCTAGAGCATGACGTCGAAGTCCAGGCGCTGGGCAAGCTCCTTGTACCGGTTCCTGATGGTGACCTCAGTCACTTGGGCCTCCTTCGCTATCTCGCCCTGGGTACGCCGCTCGTCGGTGAGCTGGCTGCTGATGTAGATGCACGCCGCCGCGATCCCGGAAGGGCCCCGCCCACTGGTGAGCTTCATGTCCGAGGCCTCGCTCAGTATCTTCAGGGCCAGCCTCTCCGTCTCGCCTGTGAGCGCCAGCTTGTTCACGATCTTGCTGATGTAGCCCTGGGGGTCGACCTGAGGCACCGACGGCTTCAGCTCCCTGAGCAGGAACCTGTAGTTACGGGCGGCCTCCTTCTTGGTAATGTTGGCGGCCGCCGCCACGTCCTCCAGCGTCCTGATGATACCGCACTGCCTGCACGCCATGTAGATGGAGGCGACTGCAACGCTCTGGATGGTCCTGCCCCGTATGAGCTGCTTCTGTATGGCTCTGCGGTAAATCATGCTGCTTGTCTCGATGACGTTCCTGGGCAGGTTGAGCTTGTAGCTTATCTTGCTCATCTCGCTCAGCGCGTGGGCCAGGTTGCGCTGCGTGGAGTCCGAGACCTTGCTCCGCCGGTGCCACTTCCTGAGTCTGTAGAGCCGGGCTCGCTCCTCCGGGCTCAGCTTCCTGCCCGAGGCGTCACGGTCCTGCCAACCTATTGTCGTGCTGAGGCCCTTGTCGTGGATGGTCCACGTCACCGGGGCGCCCACCCTCGGGAGCTTGTCCCGCTGCTCCTGATCGAAGGCGCGCCACTCCGGGCCTTGGTCGATCAACGTCGAAGAGACGACGAAACCGCATGCCTGGCAGACAAGTTCACCGGTCTCGTAGTCTCGTAGAAGGTTGGATGCACCGCACTCTGTGCACGCGATCTTGTTACGAAGTTTGGTCGTCAAAGAAACCCTCACGAGAATTATGAATAGAGAAAAAGCCTCTCTTATAACTGTTTTCAAAATACGTCTCATAAAAAAGCTTGTTTTTCTCAAATGTTGAGAAAAATTGATGATTTATAATATTATAGTAAAAAATAAGCCCCAATAAAAATATCATGTATTTACAGATTCCATCGATCTATATACTATTCGATGAATACTTTATCTATCTAAAATGCGAATCCACGAGCACCGTTAAACGTAAAAGGAAGTACGACATCACAATCCTATTCAGGAGTTACTCGATTTGGAGAAACGTGTATACGATTTCACTGAAGGCAACAAGGACATGAAGGCCCTTCTCGGAGGGAAGGGCGCTAACCTGGCCGAGATGACCACCCTGGGCCTCAGCATCCCGCTGGGGTTCACGATCACGACCAAGACCTGTGGAGAGTTCTTCGAGGCAGACGGCAAGTTCCCCAAGGGACTGTGGGAAGAGATACTCGAACACGTGAAGACCCTAGAGAAGAACACGGGTAAGAGGTTCGGTGACACAAAGGCTCCTCTGCTGGTCAGCGTTCGCAGCGGCGCACCCATAAGCATGCCCGGCATGATGGACACTGTCCTCAACCTAGGCATGAACGATGAGGTCGCTGAGGCCGTTATCGGGCTCACAGGCGACGAGCGGTTCGTGTGGGACGCCTACAGACGCTTCGTGACCATGTTCAGCGACGTCGTCATGGGCCAGGAGCGCCATGCCTTCGAGAAAGTGTTCGACCGTGTCAAGGAGAAGGAAGGTGTCGAGGGAGACACAGAGGTCAGCGTGAAAGGCCTCAAGGAGACCGTCGAGGGACAGAAGAAGCTCTACAGGATGCTGCTAAAAGAGGATTTCCCTCAGGAATCCATGGAGCAGCTCAGGAGATCCATAGGCGCGGTATTCAACAGTTGGAACATCCCTAGGGCCCGCACCTACAGACGAGTGGAAGGCATCCCGGACAGCATGGGCACTGCGTGTAACGTCCAGACCATGGTCTTCGGGAACATGGGGTGGGACAGCGGCAGCGGCGTCATGTTCACCAGGAGCCCCAGCGACGGCTCGAAAGGCTTGTTCGGTGAACTCCTCTTCAACGCCCAGGGCGAGGACGTGGTGGCCGGGATCAGGACACCCATCCCCATCGTCGAGATGAAGGAGCAGCAGCCCCATCTCTACAAGGAGCTCGAAGCCATCGCAGAGACAGTCGAGGGCCACTACAAGGACATGCAGGACATGGAGTTCACTGTGGAGAAGGGTAAGCTCTGGATACTGCAGACGAGGACGGGTAAACGGACAGCGCGGTCAGCCATCAAGATCGCGGTCGACATGGCGAAGGAGGGCCTAATAGACAAGAAGACAGCCGTCAAACGCATCACCCCCAACAATGTGGACCAGCTGCTGCACCCCCAGTTCGACCCGGCCGCGAAGGAGGAGGCGACGATGCTGGCCAAGGGACTCAACGCAAGCCCAGGCGCAGCCGTGGGCATAGCCATCTTCAACGCCGACAGGGCGGAGGAGCACGGGAAGGCGGGGGAGGACGTCATCCTCGTACGCCCCGAGACCACACCCGACGACGTGAACGGCATGGTGGTCAGCCAAGGATTCCTCACCCAGCACGGCGGCGGCACGAGCCACGCGGCAGTCGTGGCCCGCGGATGGGGCAAGCCCTGCATCGCAGGCTGCGAGGACATCAAGATAGACAACAGCCGCAACCTGTTCACCGTGGGCGAGCATACCGTCAAGGAAGGCGACTGGATAAGCGTCGACGGAACCACCGGCGAGGTCTTCCTCGGCAAGGTAGCCAAGATCGAGACCGCCTTCGAGAAGGAGACCGAGCTGATACAGGCTCTAGAGTGGGCCGACGAGATCAAGAGTCTAGGAGTGTTGACGAACGCGGACAACCCCGAGGACTCCGTGAAGGCACGGCAGTTCGGCGCCACAGGCATCGGTCTCACTAGGACGGAGCACATGTTCTTCGACCAAGAAGGCGAGGAGATCAGCCGCCGCGAGAACGTCGTCAACATGATCCTCAAGTCCGAGGTAGCCGCACCCCTGCTGAGGCAGCTGGATGCGGCCAAGGGTGGAGAGGAATATGACGAGCTTAAGAAGAAGGCGGACGCCAACAAAGACGTTCAGGAGTACCTTCAGGCACTGCAGAACATATTGCCCTTCCAGAGGAAGGACTTCGAGGGCATCTTCGAGGCCATGGACGGCTACCCAGTCATCGTAAGGCTCATCGACCCGCCCATGCACGAGTTCCTGCCCCCGCGGGAAGAGCTCCTGCAGGAGGTGACCGAGCTACGGTGCAGGGGAGCCAAGGGCGAGGAGCTTGAGGAGAAGGAGTACCTTCTGCGGGTCGTGGAGAGCCTATGGGAGACCAACCCCATGCTGGGTCTCCGAGGATGCCGCGCAGGGCTCATGTACCCCGGGTTGACCGAGATGCAGGTGCAGGCCATCATGGAGGCGGCGGTGAACATGAAGAAGAAGGGAGTGGACGTTCACCCCGAGGTCATGATACCGCTGACGAGCCACGTCAACGAGATGCACGCCGAGTACGAGAAGCTGAACAAGGTAGCCGAGGAAGTGCTAGCGAAGGCCGGGATCGACCTCCACTACAAGATAGGCACCATGATAGAGATACCCAGGGCGGCTTTGACGGCGGACGAGATAGCCGAGAGCGCCGAGTTCTTCAGCTTCGGCACCAACGACCTCACACAGATGACCTTCGGCATAAGCCGCGACGACGCGGAAGGCAAGTTCCTCCTCAACTTCGTGGACCGAGGCCTTCTGCCCAGCAACCCGTTCCAGGTCATCGACCGCGAGGGCGTCGGCCAGCTCATGAAGATGTGCGTCGACAAGGGCAGGGCGACGAGACCGGACCTGGAGATCGGCATCTGCGGCGAGCACGGCGGAGACCCCAGCAGCATAGAGTTCTGTCACCTCATAGGACTCAACTACGTGAGCTGCAGCCCATACCGTGTGCCCATCGCGCGTCTAGCCGCGGCGCACGCGGAGCTTGACCACCCCAGAAAGAAGTAAACCTTCTTCTCTTTTCTTTTATATATATAATAAATATGACCTTTTTGTATATTCTCCCTCATGACGAAACTTGACCATATTGGATTCATAGTGAGTGACTTGGAGGAGAGCCTGGCTTTCTACCAAAAATTGTTCGGGTTCAAGGTGGTTAAACGCTTCACCTTCGGTACATCCAACATAGTGTTAATAGACGTCGGGGCCGGACTGCTTGAGCTCATCCAGAGACCTAGCGGCCATGAGACGCCCCCCGTGGAAAACCGGAGCCACATCGCGTTACTAGAACCAGACTTCGACGAAAAGGTGAAGACTCTGGAGGGGATGGGAGTCAAGAAGCGGCTGATCGACGGGGGTAACGGCGACAGGCTCTGCTTCTTCCAGGACCCTGACGGGCACACGCTGGAACTCACGGAGCTGGGGCTCGGCTCCTAGGAAAGAGCCGGCAATCATCAACAGGCTTGACCGCTTCGGCGTCTCATAGAGGTCTGCGAGGCACCCACGTCTAGAAGATGATGTCGGAGGGTATCTCCCTCTTCGCCAGCATCAGTCTCATTTTCCCCCTTAGCCCATCGTAGTATGGGGACTCTTCTCGGGACGCCTCCCTGAACCTATCCAGCAGCTCTGGGTAGTTGTCCTCTAACACAGTCTGTATGTCACGCCAGTTACCCGCCTTGATGTTGAGTCTGTCAACGATGACCCTGCCAACAGTGTCGGCGAGTCTGTCCACGAGGGACCCGATGTCTTCCTCCGAAACGTATGGCAGGAGGGGGCCAAGGAAGGCGTACGTGGGTATCCCGGCATCGCTGAACAGCCTGAGGGCCTCTATCCGGTCCTGGGTCGGCGACGCCCCAGGCTCGAAAACCCTGCGTACGTCGTCGCTCCATGACGTTATTGTTAGCCCCACCTCCGCTTCCTCTATCTCGCTTATCACATCCAGGTCTCTCTTCACCAAGGAACTCTTGGTGAGAATCTGTACGGGGAACCGGTAGTCCCTGAGAATCTCCAACAGGCTGCGAGTCACCTTGAACTTCCTCTCCGCCGGCTGATACGGGTCCGTGACGCTTGAGAACAGCACGGTGCCGACCTTCTTTTTTGGAGCCTCCCTTCTGAGGCACTCCGACGCGTTCTTCTTCACGTCCACGAAGCTGCCCCACCTCTCCCCCTGGTGGTACCACCTGGTCATGAACCGCGCGTAGCAGTAGACGCAGCCGTGGCCGCACCCTATGTACGGGTTTATGGCGTAGTCCACGCCCTCTATGCCGCTCCTGTTCATTATGCCGCGGCAGGTGGTCTCCCCGATCTTCACAAAGGTATCCGGGGATGGGCGTCCTATATATAAATCGCCATTACAGAGGCTATGTTAGCCCCAGTATAACCGGGAGAGGATGAGAAATGAAGATAGTCATCGTATATGACAGCAAGACTGGGAACACCGAGAAGATGGCCAAGGCCATAGCCGATGGAGCCTCGGAGATCGCGGAGGTCGAGCTCAAGAAGATAGGGGAGGCGTTCCCGCTCACCGTGATGGCTAAAGCCGACGGAGTGGTCTTCGGTTCGCCCGTCTACTACGCGGACATCTCAAACGAGATGAAGGACTTCCTGGTCCACGTCGAGAGCTACATCAAGGCAAACAAGAAGAAGATACACGACCGCCCCGCCGCCGTCTTCGGCAGCTACGGCTACGACGGTGCATGGATCATGGAGGAGCGGCTGAAAGCGAGGATCGAGAGCCTCGGATACCAGGCCTACGACGATGTATGTGTGCTCGTAGACACCGACATCAAGTACCACGAGGACTCCCTCGACTCGTGCAAGGAGTTCGGGAAGAAGTTCGCCGAGTCCATCTAGTCTACACCTCTTCTTGACCCACACGCTTAAACAGCGTGTAAACCCATTTTCTGCGATGAGCAGGCTCTACCCGGATGAGGCGTTGAAGGCGCACCGAGACGGATTAATCCATATCCATCGACTAGATGAGCCGGATAAGGGCTACTCCGCCGGGTGGAGCATCACCTCGCTCACCCATAACAAACGCTCAGGGGATGGCCTCAAAGGGCTTCTCTCCGGCATCCTGGAGCCTCTGGAGAGGCTTCAGAGAGAGTGGGCTGGACCGCAGGCGGTTAACAGCCTCGACGTCTACTCCGCGACGGCCATCAGAGCCGAAGAAACAGAACATGAGCTAAGAGAGACCGTGGCCGGCTTCGTCTCAAACGTTCAGCCCCTGGGGAACCCGCTGTCTGTGAGCCTGGACCTGAGGCCTGACGCTACCCTACCGGCGTCGATGTACGACTTTGCTTCCAGCGATCCACCGACCATGGGAACCTACATGGATCGTTTCAACATAGCCTTCGCGGATGCGCTTGAACACAGCTATGAGAGAGGTGCGTTCGGGCTGGTCCCCGTCCTGAACGTCACCGAGCAAACCGACTGGGGGTCCGAGACTTTCTCCCGGTACGTGGCCCTGTCATACCTTTATGGGTACCCCACCCTACAGAACTACTACACGGGGACGCTGCACCCAAGGTACCTCCACGAGCCCGAGGCCGTCGCGTCTGACATGGAGGCGACGTACCTCAGACACGGGGGCGTACATGGGAACAGCGACAACCAGGGCTGCCTCGCCGTCGTCACCCTGAACCTGCCGCGCCTCAGCCGCCTGTCGAGGACGGAGGACGAGTTCTTCAGTAGGCTCGACGAGGCTGTCGAGCTGGCGAGGGTCGTCCACGAGGGCAAGCGGAGGCGCCTGGAGGAGATGCTCGCCGAGGGGAGGCTCCCCGAGACGGCGAAGCACCTGGACTCACTGGACTGGCACTTCTCCGCTGTCAACGTCGTGGGCATGAACGAGGCTCTGCTGAGGCTGATAGGCGCTGGGACTGGGCACGTCGCGGGGAAGGCCGTCACCTACCGGCTCCTGGAGCACCTCATCTGGAGGATCGAGGAGATACAGGTGGAGACCGGGCATGTCTACACCCTCGAGGCGGCGCCGTGCGAGGAGGCGGGGGCCCATATGGCGGAGAACGACGCTGCCTCCCAACCCGGAGGCGCGCAGCCGTATTACACGGCCTCCACGGAGCTGCCGCCCTGGCACGGAGACGATCTCTGGGACGCGATGGAGCACCAGAAGAAGTACCACGGCATATACACGGGGGGAAACGTTTTCCAGATACATCTAGCCAGGGGCCTGAGCTACCGGGAAGAGTGCAAGCTGCTGCTCAGGCGGGCCCTCGAGGGCTTCGGGTTCAACCACCTGAAGGTCTCCCCCGTGTTCAGCCTCTGCAGGGAACACGGCTACCTATGGGGGGAGCAGCAGACGTGCCCCGTGTGCGGGGGCGACGCCGAGGTCTACACGTGGGTGGACTGCAGCCCACGGGCACTCGATGAACTAGGTGAAGGACTGAAGGAGGCGCATAGGCGACGAGTCTACAGCGACGTAAAAGACAGATGAGCATAGAGCTCCCGGTCGTGGGCTACAGGAAGCTTAGTGTAGCCGACTACCCGGGCAGGCTGTGCGCCGCTTTGACGGTGCCGGGCTGCAACTTTAGGTGCCCCTACTGCCCCCACGAGGAGCTGGTCCACCACCATGTGCCCATGGAGAAGATCACGGTAGGAGATCTCCTTGAGTCTCTGTACCCCCGCGTGGGGTTCCTGGACGCTGTGACTCTCACCGGCGGTGAGCCCCTGCTCCACAAGGGGTTGCCGGATTTTCTCAGGGAGGTCAAGCTGCTGGGGCTCGACGTGAAGCTGGACACCAACGCTTCCAAGCCGAACGCGTTGAGAAGAGTAATTCAGAAGAGACTTGTTGACTACCTCAGC
>JAEHCT010000303.1 GCA_020697635.1 Candidatus Bathyarchaeota archaeon | reverse complement strand
CGTCGAGGGCCCTCGCTAGTGTCTCGGACTCCCCTGCGTCGCCCAGAATCATCAACGAGTCCCTCAGCCACTGGATCGCCGCCCCAGTGACGAACACGCTTCCCTCGAGGGCGTAGTAGACGTCGCCTCCCAAGCCCCAAGCCACCGTGGTGAGCAGCCTATCAGAGGGAACCGGGTTTCTCCCCGTGTTCATCAGGAGAAAGTTGCCGGTACCGTATGTACACTTGGACTCGCCCTCGTCGAAGGCGGAGTGCCCGAAGAGCGCGGCCTGCTGGTCGCCGGCGACCCCCGCGACGGGGACGCTCTCCCCGAAGACCTCTGGATCGGTGTAGCCGAACACGCCGCTGGACGGCATCACCTCTGGGAGGATGGAGTCTGGGACGCCCAGTATCTCCAGCAGCTCGCTGTCCCAATCGAGGCGGCGGATGTCGAACATGAGCGTCCTGCTGGCGTTAGAATAATCTGTGGCGTAGACCCTTCCCCCGGTCAGCCGGTAGAGCAGGTACGAGTCGACGGTGCCGAAGAGGACCTCACCCTTCTCCGCCCTCTCCCTCAACCCCTCTACGTTATCAAGCATCCAGGCGACCTTCGGGCCCGAGAAGTACGAGTCCGGGACGAGCCCCGTCCTCGTCTTGAATAGCGAGCCATACTCAGCCTTAAGAGACTCCACTGCGTCCGCGGTTCGCCTGCACTGCCACACGATCGCGTTACAGACAGGGGCACCTGTCTCCCTGTCCCAGAGCACGGATGTCTCCCTCTGGTTCGTCACCGCAACGGCCGCGAGCTCACCGGGCCCCACGTCTCCCATGTCCAGCGCCTCCTTAACGCTGGCCATCTGGGCATCCCATATCTTCTCCGGGTCGTGCTCGACCCAGCCCGGCTCGGGGTACAGCTGGGGGAAGCCTCTCTGACCGACACCCCTCACAGAGCCCCGTTCGTCGAACAAGATGGCTCTCGCGCTGGTCGTCCCCTCGTCCAGAGCCAACACGTACTCGTCACCCAACCCCATCCACCACCCAACTCATAACAGGCTATGATACCCTAAAAACACCGACCATAGAAATAGACAAAGTAACCAGACGCCACCGCAACCATCACATAGCGAGGAGGTTGTCGACGAGCCTCAAGGCCAGCCGGGTCATCTCTGGCTCCTTCTCTTTGCACTCTCTGATGACCTGTTCCGCTGTCTTTCCTATGTGCGCCGGTTCCTCGGGGTAGGCTGCCGCCCACCTCTCCGCGTCCTCCGCCGTGATCTCCAGGTGGAATATGACTCCTCGGACGTTTCCCTTGGAGAACGCCTGTATGGGGCAGGGGTCGCCTGTGGCGAGGAGCTCGCCGCCAGGGGGCACGGTGAACATGTCGCCGTGCCAGTGGAAAACAGGGAACACCGGCGGGAAGCCCCTGAAGAGGGGGTCCCAGACGCCCTGGTCGGTGAGTGTGGCCGTGTATACCCCAAGCTCCTTCATGGGGCTCTTCTTCACCTCGCCACCGAGGAGCTTAGCCAGCATCTGGCCGCCGCAGCATACGCCCAGCGTCGGCTTCCCGGAGTTCACTATCTTCCGTAGGTAGCTCCACTCTTTTCGGAGGAAGGCGTGGTTTAGCGCGTTGTTAGCTGAGATGGGTGTAGGTCCCACGACGAAGGCGTCGAACTCGTTGACCGGCGGGAAGTTTTCGGATTCCCTCATCCTGTACGCGTGGATGAGAGTGAGATCCGTCTTCTCCCGTAGGAAGGTCTCGTAGAGGCCGAGGGCCTCCGGCGCGTCGTTCTGGATGACGAGAACCCGCTTAACCATGGATACACTATTGGTTCATGGTTTAAAGATTGATTACATGCATGGCTCGGCGTCAATTATTATCATTACATTTCACGAAAAACACCGTAAGGAAAAAATAGAGTGTTTGAATACCATTGTTATTGAGTTGTGGTCCACCGAGAGCTACTATTAGGTTATGAGTCAACCATTGT
>JAEHCT010000024.1 GCA_020697635.1 Candidatus Bathyarchaeota archaeon | reverse complement strand
GTCTTCCTCCACTACTGGGAGCAGGGGACAGACGTCAAGTAATATCAACTACTCGTGGTGAACGAAAGGAGTTCTTATCTCTAAGAGACACCCTGATCAATGTATGAGCCTAAACGCCCAGGTTGCCTCCATACTCTACGAGATCAGCGAGATACTCACCATCAAGGCGGACAGGTTCAGGAGCCGCGCCTACAGCATGGCGTCCCAACGGGTCACAGCCCTCACGGAGGACATCAGAAACGTAGCCGAGCGAGGAGAGCTCGAGCAGATACCGGGCGTAGGCAAGAGCATAGCCATGACCATCGAGGAGTTCCTAGACACGGGCGAGTCCACCGTGCTGCAGGAGCTCCGTGAGAGCCTCCCCCAAGGCGTCCCGGAGATGATCACGCTTGAGGGCATAGGCCCCAAGATCGCCATGAGGCTACACCAGGAGCTGGGCGTCGTAGGCATCAAGACCCTCGAGGAGGCGGCGAGGCAGCACAGGATCAGGGAGCTCAAGGGCTTCGGGCCCAAGAAGGAGGAGAACATCCTCAAGGCCATAGAGGAGCACCGGAGCCGCAGCACCCGTTTCCTCCTCGGGGAGGCTCTCCCGGTGATACAGGGGATGCTGACGTACATGAGCGGCTGTGACGCCGTGAGACGAGTCGAAATGGCCGGCTCGGCACGCAGACGCAAGGAGACCGTCGGCGACCTGGACGTGCTGGTCTCGTCCACGGACCCTGAGACGGCCACAGCCCACTTCGTGTCTATGCCCCCCATCGAGAGGGTGCTGGCGCAGGGCCCCACGAAGAGCACCGTGGTGCTGAAGAACATGCTCCAAGTGGACCTAAGGGTCATACCGCCCGAGAGCTACGGCGCCGCCCTCCAGTACTTCACAGGCAGCAAGGAGCACAACGTGAAGCTACGCACCATCGGCGTCAAGACCGGGTTCAAGCTCAACGAGTACGGCCTCTTCAGACGGCACAACGACGAGCTCGTGGAGGCCGAGGACGAGGCCAAGATCTACGAGGCTCTGGGAATGATGTGGATGCCGCCTGAGCTCAGGGAGAACACCGGCGAGATAGAGGCCGCCATAGAGGACAGGCTCCCGGAGCTTGTGACCCTCGACGACATACGGGGCGACCTCCACGTACACACGGACTGGAGCGACGGCCACGCCTCCATCGCCGAGATGGCGGAGAAGGCCGCGGAGATGGGCCTCGAATACATCGCCATCACCGACCACACCAAGGCCCTGGGCATAGCCAACGGCCTCGACGAGGAACGGCTAATGAAGCAGATAGACGAGGTGAGGCATGTAGATGAGATGCACCCAGAGATACGGGTGCTGGCAGGCACGGAGTGCGATATCCGCAGAAACGGGCGACTGGACATCTCAGACGAGGTGCTGGCGGAGCTTGACTGGGTGGTGGCCGCCGTACACAGCGGCTTCAAGATGGAGGAGCAGGCCATGACGACCCGAGTAGTCGAGGCCATACAGAACGAGCACGTAGACACAGTAGCCCACCCCACGGGGCGGCTTATACAACGCCGCAGCCCCTACGCGCTGGACCTAGACGCCGTCTTCGAGGCCGCCGCCGAGCGGGGCGTCATGATGGAGATCAACTGCTACCCCGAAAGGCTGGACCTGAGCGACGTTAACAGCAGACGAGCCAAGGAGCACGGAGTCAAGATGACGCTGGGGACCGACGCGCATACGCCTTCCGAGCTGGAGTTCCTGCCCATGGGAGTATCGGTGGCCAAACGCGGCTGGCTTGAAGCCACCGACGTCGCGAACACGTTTACCGTCGAGAAGCTTCTCAAGCCTCAAAAAGGTTAGAGCTGGATCAGGTTCGCGCCCCAGGTGAGGCCGCCGCCGAACCCAACGGTGACCACCAGGTCGCTTTTGCTTATCTTTCCCACCTGTACCGCCTCGTGTAGGGCCACGGGGATGCTGGCCCCAGCCATGTTGCCGTACTTGTGGAGGTTCGTGTAGGCGCGCTCCATAGGGAGGCCGAGCTTCTCCATGCCCACCTTTATGATGTTGATGTTGGCCTGGTGGGGTATGATCATGTCAACGTCGTCCAGCACGTAGCTGTACCTGTCCAGAACGCCCATGACGGCCTGGGGGAACGCCTCGATGGCGAAGTCCCAGACGGCCCTGCCGTCCATGTGGAAGTACTGCTTCGCCTCGTCGATGAGCTCGTGGCTTATGGGGCTCCTTGTGCCTCCGGCGGGTATCTCGATGACCGCCGCGCCTCCGCCGTCGGCCCTGAGCCAGCTGCCTATTACGCCGCCTTCCTCCGCCTTCTGGAGAACCGTCGCCCCGGCGCCGTCACCGAAGAAGACGCACGTGGTCCTGTCCTTCCAGTTGAGTATCCTGCTGTACACCTCGGAGGCGACCACCAGCACGTTGTCGATGTGGGGGTCCACCGCGTACCGGGCGCCCACGTCTAGGGCGTGGATGAAGCCGCTGCACACCGCCATCACGTCGAAGGCGCCTGCGTTGACGGCCCCAAGCTTGTGCTGGACTATAGCCGCCGTGCTGCTCAAGGGCACGTCGGGGCTGCTCGTCGCGAGCACCACGAGGTCCAGGTCCTCGGGAGCTACGCCCGCCTCCTTCAGCGCCGGGGCCGCCGCCTTCACGGCCAGGTCGCTGGTGCAGTCGCTCTCATCCGCGATTCTCCGCTCTCTGATGCCCGTCTTCTTTGTTATCCACTCGTCGCTGGTCTCCACTATCTGGGCCCAGTCGTCGTTGGTCATAACCTTCTGTGGCACGTAGCTGCCTATACCCTTGATACCTGCTCTCATGGCTCCTCGCGTCCCACCTTATAGCCCATGTCAAATGCTTTTAGGTTTACCGCGACGGTCCTGCCGGGCACCTTCTCGGCGATGACGCGTCTGAGCGTGTCTAGGCTGATTGGTAGCCTAGTCTTGGCAGCGGTGAAACCTATCATGAGGCTGTTTAGAACTCTCATGTTGCCCAGCCTCTCCGTTAAGGCGCGGCCGTCCAGCCATATGTTCCTAGCTCCTCGTTCCTTGAAGACTTTTTTCTGTTCCTCGATGTCCGGGTATTTCAGCATGCCGTTCTTCACGGTCACCGGGTACACCGGGTTGCTGTTCACTATGGCTACACCTTCGGGCTTGAGCATGTGTGCCCACCGGGACGCCTCGAGGGGCTCGAAGCCAAGTATGACGTCAGCTGTCCCCGTGTGGAGTATGGCGCTGCTGACCTCGTCCCCCATCTTTATCTGGCTGTGGACGCTGCCGCCCCGCTGGGCGAGACCCGTTGCGTCGCTGCTTCTGATCCTCAGGCCTTCGGCGAGAGCCGCCTCGGCTATGATGGTTCCAGCGGAGACCACTCCTTGGCCTCCGATCCCGGTTATAAAAATGTTAAACGCCATCAATGTTTCACCTCTATCGCTTTTAACGGACACACCTGTGCGCATACCCCGCAGCCGATGCACTGAGCCTGATTAATCTTTATCCTTCCATCCGTGATGTCTAGTGCGGGGCATCCGACGCTGTTGACGCATTGGAGGCAGCCCGTGCATCTCTCCGGGTTCACGGCGTACCTTGTGAAGCTCAGCTTCTCCCCCGCCCTTTTCCTGAGCCGGTGGTCCTGAACGGGGCAGACCTGACGGCTGACGACGACTGCAGGGCCCTTATGCTTCATGGCCGCGACTATCGCGTATATGGTCTCTTTGACGTCGTAGGGCGAGACAACTTGGACGTGTTTGACGCCGGAGGCGCGGACCATCTCCTCTATGCTAACTTTGGGGACATGTTTTCCAGTGGCAGTAATGCCCGTGTTTGCGTTGGGCTGATGCCCCGTCATTCCTGTCCAGCCGTTGTCTAGGATCATGACGGTGATGTCGGCTGTGTTGTGGACCGCGTTCACCAGGGGCTGGACGCCGTTATGGAGAAATGTGCCGTCCCCTATGACCGCTACGATGGGGCCTTCTACCCCGGCGTGGTACAGCCCCGAGGCCATGCTTATGCTCGCGCCCATGCAGACACATGTGTCGATGGCGCTCAGCGGAGGGTTGGTGCCCTGGTTGTAGCATCCCCGGTCTCCCGTAACGGCTCCTCCTCCGCCCATCCGCTTCACGGCCTGCTTCAACGCGTAGTAGCTCGCCGCGTGGGGGCAGCCGGCGCACAGGTTGGGGATTCGCCTGATCATTTCGGGTGTCTTATACTCAGGCATCTCTAGGCTGGAGTCATCCAGCTTGAGGATGCGGGTCACACCACTGCCGACGCGGTCGGGGGTTAGCTCATGCTCCCTCGGGATGAAGCCGTCGAGTCTGCCGTGGATCTTGGATTTGATTCCCAGCTGGTGGGCGACGCTGTTGACCTCTTTCTCTATGATGGGCTCTATCTCCTCGACTACCAGAACCTTGCGATGGACCTTGAGGAAAGAGGCTATCATCTGCCTAGGCAGCGGGTTTGTGAAGGTTAGCTTAAGCACCGACACCCTGCCGCGTAGCCCCAGCACGTTCAACGCCTCCACAGTGTGCTCGTAGGTGACGCCCGAGGCTATTACACCCAGCTCCGGGGAATCTGCCATATCTATACGGTTCCCAGGGTAGTTCTCGCTCAAGGCCGCCGCGGCGTCCATCTGGGCGTTCAACCAGGAAACCCGTCTCCGGGCGTTGGGCGCGATCATGACGTAACGGGCATCATCCTTAACGAAGGACGGCTCCCTGTCCAGCCGGTTGATTTCACCGAGCGTCGCGTCGCTCTTGGCGTGGCAAATCCTGTCTGTGACCCTGAATAGAACGGGGAGCTGCAGCGCCTCACTAATCCTGAACGCGTCTGACATCATGTCCTTTGCCTCCTGGACGTTTGTGGGCTCGATGCACGGTATCTTGGCGAGCCGGGCGTAGTAGCGGGTGTCCTCCGCGTTCTGGCTGCTGAATGGGTGAATGTCGTCGGCGGTGACCACCACCAGGCCGCCGTTGACCCCTGTGTAGGCAGAGACGAGGAGGGCGTCGCTTAACACGTTGACGCCAAGGTGCTTGGTGGTCACGAGGGCCCGGACTCCTCCGAGGGCCGCACCGTAGGCCACCTCGTAGGCCACCTTCTCGTTGGTGCTCCACTCCACGTGTACGCCATGTCTGTCGGCGTCACCGGCTAAGGATGTCAGTATCTCGCTGCTTGGTGTACCGGGGTAGCCTGCGACTACCCTGACCCCCGCCTCCAGCGCTCCTCTTGCTATAGCGTGGTTACCCATCAAGAGAATGGGGTGTTCTAGTTCTTGGCTGTCCAAATCAGGTGCTCCTTTAATGGAGTCGGAGACCACCGACTCCATATATAAACACTACGACAATAGGCGTAAACTACATCGACGAAAGACGTATAGTTGTGCCTCTCGTTGCGGCGACGACCCGCATAACCATGAGGCTAGTCTTTCCCGAGGCCTGAGATTAGTCTCTCCATCCAACCGAATATCCAGTCCCTGCTGGGCTTCCAGGTGACCACCACACAGAATACAAGGCTTCCTACGACCATGAGTCCGGACGCCACGACCGTTCCGAGGGTACTCGTGAGGCCGCTGTACACGGTGCCTCCCACCACGGCGCCCACGCTGTAAAGCGCGGACTTGCCCGCCACCTCGACGGCGAGTAGTCTCCTGAAAGGCAGCTTCCTCGAGCCGGCCAGTATCACTATAGGTGTGTCCGGAAGCGGCGTCAAGGCCACGAGGAGGACAGCCCACAGCCCATACTTATTGATCCAGTTAGCGATCTTGTCTTCGGCTCCGCTCATGGACTCCATGGACTCGGCTACCCCCCAGCCCAGGAAGTAGGTGGTGACCTCGCCGATGGCTGCCCCGGCGCCCGCCGCCGAGCCCAGCACGACTGGGTGATAGACCGACGCCAGCGGCAGGAAGAGGGGTATGAACATGTCCCGGGCGACGACGGTAAGGTGGCTCAGCATCGACGCCGCGAACACGCCCATGAGCCCGAGCCGGCCCAGGGCCTCACCCTGCACCATGAGCCTCCACAGGAGCGCCCCAGAGATCAGGGCGACAGCGACGACTCCTATGATGCTCATCAAACCGCGCCTGTTCATCTTCTCACACGTCACCGTGAATGAATGCCGACCATCAATAAAAGGGTTAGACGAGGGGCGCCACGTGCTCCATGAAGAACCCGACGCTCTCCGGCTCCGAGCCGTAGGGGAACACGATGACGAAGTGGTCAACGCCGAGGTCGACGTAGCCTCTGACGAACTCGGCGGCCTCCTCTGGCGTCATATGCTTCCACTTCCTCTCACCGGAGTACTTTATGTACGGGGCCACCTTGTCGGACTCGACGCCTTCAAGCGCCATGTGAAGCCCAGCCGACTTCCTTATGGAGCCATAGTCTCGTCCAACCTCGTCGCAGTGCTTAGCTAAGACGCCGAGCCTCTCCTCGAACGTGTCCAGAGGCTTGTTCCACGCGAAGTTCACGGCGTCGGCGTGCCTCGCCGAGACCTTGAGGAGCTTCGTCCCCATGCCACCCACGAGGACTGGTAACGGGTCCTGCACCGGCTTGGGCATGAAGACGCAGTCGTTGACGCTATAATACCTGCCCTGATAGTCGGCCTTGGGATCAGCCCAGAGCTTCTTGGCTATGATGATGGCTTCCTCAAGCTGCCTAACACGTTTCCCTGGGCGTGGGAAAGGCATTCCGTATGCCTGGTACTCTACCTCCTTCCAGCCGGCGCCGATGCCGAAGTAGACCCTGCCACCGCTCATGTGGTCCAAGCTCGCCGCAATCTTTGCGTGGAGCACGGGGTTCCTGTAGCTCTGAGACGCCACCATGGCGCCGACCCTGAGGCTCTTGGTTGCACAGGCGACCGCCGTGAGGACCGTCCAGGCCTCCAAGCAGTTGACGTCAACGGCCTCGGGGCGGATGAGGAAGTGGTCCGACGCCCACAGGCTCTCGAAGCCAGCCGCCTCGGCGGCGAGAGCTGTCTCCCTTATCATTTCCCACGTGTACCCAAACTGGGGCTCGATTTGTACGCCGTAGTCTATCATAACATCACTATGATACAGGAGCGACTGATAATAAGTGATTGAAAAAGGTTAGAGGGGCTTGCATAGGATCTCGTGGAGCTTCAAGTCCCTGATCCTGCCCGACTCGGCGGCGGTCAGCACCATACCTGTGTCTGCGCCCGAGTGGCTGCCGGCTACACTCACCACCGTCTGCCCCGACGGCACGGCGGTGCAATCCACCGCCATCATGGCTATCTCGGCGCAGACCTTTACCCCCTGGCTGAAGAGCCGCAGCGTGTTGGCGATCACCACGTTGGTCGGCGGCAGTATGTAGGGTAGCCTCGCGTCCAGGGGCTCGGTCTTGAGGGGTCTCTGGCGGCTCATGCCGACATCCACGGCGCCCGTGAGCACGTCGGTGCATGTGACCACCTCGACTCCCTGCTTCTCCAGCTTCTCCCTGAGTTCGTCTGGGAAGAGCTGGACGCCGGGTTCCCTGTAGCCTGTCTGGTGGGTTACGACCACGAGCTTCAGTCCGCTCCCCTTGAACATCTCCGCTGCCTTCTCGGCGGTGTAGCCAGTGGTGCTTGAGACGAGGACGGTGTCTATGCTGCGCTCCTTGGCGGCCTTAACCGCGATCTTCAGCGTCGCCTCTGTGTGCTCCTTGCCGGGCTTCTCGAAGTATACTACCTTCCGTTCTACGCTCATGTCGTTCAACTCTGGATGGTATGAATGAATGCAATTTTGTGGGTTAATAAACTTGGGCTATAGGACGTAGTTTTCCCGGTGGAACTCTCTTCGGCCGACGACGGGTATCTGGGAGCCGCAGTGGACGCACCTCTTTTCCTCGTCCAGGTACCAGCCCGTTATAGTGTACCCGGATCGGCTGATGACGGGTTTACCGCACACGTGGCATACTGTGTCCTCGTAGCCGCCGCTTCTGACGTTGCCCACGAACACGTATCGGACCCCCTCCTCCATAGCTATCTCCCTGGCCCTCACCAGAGTCTCCACCGGCGTCGGGGGGACGTGCTGGAACTTGTACATGGGGAAGAACCTGCTCAGGTGGAGAGGCGTCTCGGGGCCCAGGTGCTCGACGATGTAGCGAGCCATCTCCCTTGTCTCATCCGGGCTGTCGTTTGTCTCGGGTATGACGAGGAACGTCACCTCGACGTGGACGCCGTTCTGCTTCATGTGCTCCGTGGCGTCGAGGACGCTCTGGAGCTCGCCGCTGCAGTATTTTCTATAGAACTCCTGGTTGAACGCCTTCCAGTCCACGTTCGCGGCGTCGATGACGTCCACAACCCGCTCCAGGGCGGGGATGCTGACGTAGCCGTTTGTGACTAGGACGTTCTTGATCTCGGACTCGTGGGCGAATCGTGCGGTGTCCTCCACGAAGTTGAGGTTAATGAGGGGCTCGTTGTAGGTGTAGCTGACGCTGGCGCACTCCTGGGCCATGGCGGCCTTCACCACCTCCTCTGGATGCATGAACCGTGTGCGGCTCTGCTCCAGGTTGCTCATGCTCATGTGGTAGTTCTGACACCAAGGGCAAGTGAAGCTGCAGCCCACGCTGCTGACGCTGAGGCTCATGCTCCCAGGGTGGAAGTGGGCTAGGGGCTTCTTCTCTATGGGGTCCACGGCTAAGGCAGAGAGCTGCCCATACGTGAGGCTCAACAGCTTCCCGTCCACGTTCTCCTTGGTGCCGCAGAACCCCTTACCTCCAGGCTTCACTGTGCACATCCTGGGGCAGATGGTGCAGCGCACTGTGTCCTCGGTGAGCTTCTCGACGAACCGAGACTCCATTCCCATTCAAGATGTGAAGCACAGGCGTCGATAATAACCGTTGCCACGGTGAAACCCCTTTAACTGCGGCTCCCCCTGGTTTCTTGATGTGGCTCACAAGGCCCGACGCCAGAGGAATCCTGGGTGATCCCGGTGTCGTACGCGCGCTTCCACGGTACGTAGACGTGGTGAGGAAGAAGAAGCACGCCAAGCACCTGATAGACAAGGCGGTCGAAGCCGAATTCGGCAGACGCGACCCGGTGGAGACGCTTTGGGAGACCCACGACAGCCTCCTGACGGAGTACAAAGACGTACAGGACTCGTACGACACGTCGGGGAAGAAGCCGAAGAAAGTAAAAACCTCCTGGTACGACCTCAAGGTGCTGCTGGGGCACCATCTCATGAAGGAGTGCAGGTTCTGCGAGCACGGCTGCGGCGTGAACAGGCTCCGCGGGGAGAAGGGCTACTGCCGCACGGGACGCAACTTCAGCCTCCACTCGGCTTTCCCTCACATGGGGGAGGAGCCAGAGCTGGTGCCATCGGGCACCGTCTTCACGGGGGGCTGCAGCATCAGGTGCATCCACTGCCAGAACTGGGACATCAGTCAATGGGGGAGCAGCGGCGCCAGCGTCACCCCCGAGCTCATGGCGGTTCAGGTTAAGGACCTCGCCGACAAGGGCTGCAGGAACCTGAACATGGTGGGCGGCGACCCGACGCCGGTGACGTGGCAGTGGCTGGAGACGTTCAGGCACGTGGACACTGACATTGCCACCGTCTGGAACAGCAACAGCTACTACTCGATGGAGGTCTCGAGGCTACTCGCCGGGTTCATCGACGTCTACCTCCTCGACTTCAAGTACGGCAACGACGAGTGCGCGGAGGGCATCAGCGACGCCCCCGGCTACTGGGAGGCGTGCACACGGAACCATCTGATGGCCCACGAGCACGGGGAGCTAATCATCCGGGTGCTCGTGCTGCCGGGGCACAACGAGTGCTGCACCCAGCCCATCCTCCAGTGGATACACGACAACCTCGGCCCCTGTACCCGCGTCAACCTCATGTTCCAGTACCGCCCAGAGTGGAGAGCCAGAGAGAGGCCAGAGCTCAGCCGCAGACTCACCTCGGAGGAGATCGAGGAAGCTAGGAAGATCGCCGCCGATGTCGGTCTCAAGAACCTTGTCCGTGGATGAAACCACAACCTTTAATGAACGGAGAAGGGCAACGCATAAAAAAGGTGCCAGGAATGAGTGAAAACTGGGAAACCGGGCTCGGATACAAGCTGGCGATGGGAGTAGCGGTAGCCACCGTACTCATATCGCTGCTGGACATGCTTCACGCGCCCATCTTCATGATGGAGACTGCGTCGATTAAGGCACAGGTCCTGGGGCAGGACGTGATGAACCTCGTCCTCGGCGTCCCAGCGACGCTGTATGCGGTGCACCTGTCGAGGAAAGGCTCCCTCAAGGCTAGGACGGCGCTGATAGGGCTCATGGCTTACTTCGCCTACACCTTCCTGTCGTACAACATACTGTTCAAGCTCAACGACGGGTTCCTGCTGTACACCGCCGGCTTCGGGCTCAGCCTGTACGCCACTCTGCTGAACATAGCCGGGTTAGACGTGAAGAAGCTACGCATAGCGGCCAGCCCATCGATTAGAAAGTTTACGCCGATGGTCATGGCGTTCATACTACTAATCGTCGTCGTGCTCTGGACACCAGACATAGCTTACTACTACTCCACCGGAGACTACCCGGCTAGGATAGTCGAGGATGGAGTACACACCCTCGCGATACACTTGCAGGACCTCAGCATAGTAGCGCCGCTGGCGCTCCTCACCGCGTGGCTCATCAGGAAGGAAGAGAAGATGGGATACGTGTTGGCCCCGGTGATACTCGTGAAGGCGCTGAGCATAGCGTTGGCTGTGCTGGGTATGATAACCGTGATGCACTTCTCAGGCACACCGGCTGCAATCGGAGAGATCATGGTGTTCGTCATCGGAGCCTTGGTTATCGGGGGTTACACCCTGAGGTTCTACAAAGGCATAGAGATGAGAGTCGATAGCTTCAGCCAAGCTCAGTGATGTAGCTGAAATACTGGGACGAGAAGCTGGAGATTAGCTCCTTCTCATACCGAGGCTTTACATCGTGCTGGAGGAGCTTTTCAAGGAGGCTAAAAGCTCATGGCAGCCACACTTATTTCCTAGACAACCCTATTCAGCATCCATGGTTACCCTCAAGACGAAACATCTCGTCCTCAGGGAGTTCACCATGGCCGACTACGAGGCGGCCCACGCCTACGCCTCGGATCCCCGGGTCGTGGAGTACATGAGCTTCGGCCCCAACACGCCTGAGGACACACGCCAGTTCCTTGAGAGAGCCATCCAGAAGCAGCAGCAGAGGCCCAGAACAGGCTACACACTGGCTTTAACCATCGAAGGCGAGGTCATCGGCGGCTGCGGTATAACCATCACCGACGCTAAACTCGGCGGGGGCGAGATAGGTTACTGCATGCGCCCCGAGTACTGGAGCCGAGGATTGGGCACAGAGGCCGCGGGGATCCTCATTAGGTTCGGTTTCGAGGAGCTGGGACTCCACAGGATTATCGCCAAGTGCGACCCCATGAACGTGGCGTCGTGGAGGGTCATGGAGAAAACCGGTATGCGTCGGGAGGGCAGGCTCAGGGAGAACGTCAAGATCAGGGGAGAGTGGCGGGACAGCTTACTCTACAGCATCCTTGAGCACGAGCACAGCGGCTAGTGCTCCTCCACCATGAGGCGTCTGAGGTTCTCGTCTAAGACGTTGCCACATTGCCAGCAGAGCGCAACGTGTTCAGGCATCTTCGTGCCACATTTTTCGCATATGATAATGTTTTCCTCTTTTTTATCCGACTTGAAGAAGTCATCCAGACTCAGCTTAATCAAAGATCCCCATGCTCTACTCCACTGCTACGCTTAAAACGTTTTATCAGAAAACACATCTATTCATA
>JAEHCT010000023.1 GCA_020697635.1 Candidatus Bathyarchaeota archaeon | reverse complement strand
AAGGGACAGCCTGAGCCAGTTCTCGCTCCAGAGCATGCAGAGGGGGCAGGTGATGTCCACGGTGACCATCATATCCGAAACGGAGAGCGCCAGCAGCCATCTGGGCATACTCGACCTCAGGAACGGGTTCGACGACATCATCTTCGGGAACATGCACCTCCACATAGAGGAGGGGCTCTGCATCGAGATATTCCTGGTTAAGGGCGACTCGGAGATAGTGATGAACTTCGTGGCCAGGTCCAAGACGGTGAAGGGTGTGCGGGAGGTGAACTACACCCTCACGCCCCTCACAGGGTAGCCGGGACTATTCTTTTAACCCTTCACCGACCCACTATTCTCCGATGTCAAGTAAACCTGCGTTCAAGGTCTTGGGGAGGGACACCCAGAGGCAGGACGGGGTGGCCAAGGTCACGGGCCGGGAGAAGTTTGCTTCAGACCTTTCGCTGCCTAACATGCTCCACGCGAGGGTCCTGAAGAGCCCCTATGCGCACGCCAAGGTGAAGAGGATAGACGTGAGCGCCATCAGCGACCCGACGGTTGTCACGCTGACTCCCGACGAGGTGCCCGACGCAAGGTTCTGTCCCCGCCTCATGAGCACCCCCGAGGCGACTTACAAGGACTGGACTGTCTTGACCAGCAAGCCCAGGTACGTGGGTGAGACCATAGCGGCCGTGGCGGCGGAGTCCGAGGAGGCCGCTCAGCGTGCGCTGGAGTCCTTGGTGGTGGAGTACGAGGAGTTCACCGCCGTATTCGACGCCCTAGGGTCCATGGAGCCCGGCGTGGAGCCCATCCACGACTACATCGAGCTCGACGAAGAGACCCTGAAGGTGGAGAGCAACATAGCCTGCCACCTCGAGATAGAGGAGGGCGACACGGAGGAGGGGTTCAGGCAGGCCGACCACGTGGTGGAGCGCACCTACAGAACCAACAGGCGGTACCACACCCAGCTGGAGACCAAGTCTGTGCTGGTGCGCCCCGAGCCCAACGGCGGCGTCACGGTGTGGAGCACCACCCAGACCCTGCACAACACGCGGATACTGCTCCACGAGATATTCGGTATACCCATGGGGAAGATCAGGGTCATGAAGGTACCCATCGGCGGCAGCTTCGGCTCAAGCATACAGGTGAACCCTGTCGTGCCCATCGCGGTGGCGCTCGCCCTAAAGGCGAGGAGACCTGTGAAGCTCAGCTACACGAGGGAGGAGGACCTCCACGACCACTGCAGCTACCAGATGATATTCAAGCTCAAGCTAGGCGCGGACAGGGAGGGGAAGCTGACGGCGGGGCACCTCGACGCGTGGCTCGACATCGGCGCCCACCAGATCCAGGCGTACCCGCTGCTGGGCTGCGTCGTCGGGTGGTGGGTCAGCCTCTACAAGCTCCCCGCGAAGAGCTACGTCGGGAAGGCCGTGTACACAAACAAGGTGCCCTCCTGCGCCTTCCGCGGCTACGGGAACCCTCAGATCACGTGGGCCGTCGAGACCCTCATGGACGAGCTCGCCGAGAAGGTGGGCGTCGACCCCCTGGACTTCAGATTCATGAACTACATCGGCGAGGGAGACCTCTTCTGGGGCCAAGGCCCGTCGGTGAAGTCGGTCATCCATAGCTGTGGCGTCGAGGAGATACTCACCAAGGGAGCCGAGATGTCGGACTGGTATAACCGGCCGAGAGCGGAGACGCAGACCGGCAGGCACCGCCGAGGCTGGGGGATGGGCCGAGGATACCATACAAGCAGCGCCGGAGCCCCGGTCCCCGGCACCGTCATCGACTTCGGCGGCGCCATGCTCAAGCTCAACGAGGACGGCACATTCGACTACGTCTCCGCCCTCATGGACCACGGCGGAGGCACCTTGGACGCCAACGCCAAGATAATTGCAGAGGAACTGGAGATACCCCACCATAAGGTGAACATCGTCCGCGCCGACACAGGCACAACGGTCTACGATGTATGCACCCACGCATCCCGCGGCATATACAGCGGCGGAGGAGCCGCCCTCAAGGTAGCCGCCCAAGTCAAACAAAAGATTAGAGAACAGGCCGGGAATCTCCTCGACGCCTACCCCAACGCATTAAAATTCAGATATGACCAGCAGCGGGAACAGGCCGTCGTCTACGCCGAAGGCATCGAGGGCCGCGAGATAACCTACAAGGAGCTCGCGTACACCATGCGCAACAAGAACCTGGGCACCATCGCAGCTGTGGACAGCTACAGGCAGCCCAGCTGCCCGCCGCACTTCACAGGCTACTTCATAGAGGTCGATGTGGACACCTGGACAGGGAAGGTCCGGCCCCTGAGAGTCATCGCAGGCGCCGACATAGGCACCGTCATCAACCCCAAGCTCGCCAAAGGCCAGATCCACGGCGGCTTAGCCCAAGGCTGGAGCATGACTGTCAACGAGGACACCCCATACGATCCGACGTCGGGGGACCTGTGGAACCGCGGCTTCATCTCAGACTACAAGGTGCCCACATCCATGGACCTGCCCAGCCTAGAGGCCTTCACGGTCTTCTTCGCCGACACCTACGAGCCCACGGGCCCCTTTGGCGCCAAGGGAATAGGGGAAGGCGCCCTTAACCCCGTGGCCGGCGCCGTGGCGAACGCCATCCAAAACGCGTTAGGGGTGAGGTTCTACGAGCTCCCCATAACCAAGGACAGGATACTGGAGGCGTTGAAGAGGAAGGAGGTCGAGGCATGAACCCCATAAACAAGCACAACACCCACATAGTGATGCCCTTCGAGTACCATCAACCCGCCACGGTAAGGGCGGCGGTGGAGATTCTAAGGAAGCACCCCGGCGCGAAGCCTCTGGCGGGAGGCACGGACCTGGTACCCAAGATGAAGCAGAGGCTCCTGGAGCCGAAGCACGTCGTGAACCTCAAGAAGATCCCCGAGTTGAGCGTCGTCGAGGACCGCGGAGACGCGGTATACATCGGCGCAGCGGTGAGGCTCAGGGAGATAGAGAAAAGCGAGACGATCCGGAGAAGGCTGCCGCTGCTCAGCAGCTGCGTCAGGTCCATAGGCAGCGTCCAGATAAGGAACATGGGCACCCTCGGCGGCAACGTCTGCAACGCGTCCCCGGCGGCGGACGGCGCCCTCGGCCTTGTGGCACTCGAAGCCACCGTGCATATCGCAGGCCCCGGAGGCGAGAGACAAGTCGAAGCTAAGAGCTTCTTCGAGGGCCCAGGGCTCACGGTTCTCGGCGAAGACGAGCTCGTGACAGGCTTCACTGTACCCGTACCCACCGAAGACACTGGCACATGCTTCATCAGCGTAGGACGTACAGCCCTGGACATAAGCACCATCAGCATCGCCGTAGCCTTGACGATGGACGGGGACCGGGTGAAGGACGCCAAGGTAGTCCTAGGCAGCGTAGCACCCACGCCGATTAGGCTAGCGGATGCAGAGAAACAGCTCAAGGGAAAGACGCTTACAGAGAAGCTTGTCGAGGACACGGCAATGAAGGTCTCGGAGAGCATCAAGCCGATAACGGACATCAGGGGGACAGCCGAGTACAGGCGGGAGGCATCCAGGGGAATGGCTGTGGAGGCGATCACAAAGGCTTGGCGTGAAGGGAGGACGCAGAGATGAAGATAGATGTCACGATAAACGGCAGGGAGAGAAGCTTCGACGTCCCGCCGAACACATTGCTGCTGAACCTCCTCAGGGAGAGGCTCGACCTAACCGGATCCAAGTACGGCTGCGGAATCGGGGAGTGCGGCGCCTGCACGTTGCTCCTGGACGGCGAGCCCGTGCTCGGCTGCATGACACTCGCCGTGGACTGCGACGGGAGAACCGTGGAGACCATCGAGGGGCTCGGCGACGGAGACGGCCTCCACCCGATACAGGAGGCTTACTTGGAGGAGGGGGCCGTCCAGTGTGGCTTCTGCACCCCGGGCTTCATCATGACCACCAAGGCGCTGCTCGAGGAGGAACCTAATCCTTCAGAGGCGGAGATCAGGGAGTATCTCAAAGGCAACGTATGCAGGTGCACGGGCTACGTCAACATCGTGGCGGCGGTGCAGTCTGCGGCCGGGAAGATGAGATGAAGGTCTCCGCCGTGGTCTTGGCGGCTGGCTTGTCCCGCCGCATGGGAGCCAACAAGCTCCTGCTAAAAATCGGCGGCAAGACGGTCCTCGAACATATTCTTGATAGGCTCGTAGACTACGACACCGTCGTGGTCACTGGGCACAGTCCCAACGAGATAATGAGTGTCGTGGGTCGCTACGACGTGAAGACCGTCCACAACCCCGACTACGAGAAAGGCATGACCACAAGCTTCCAGACGGGTCTGAGGGCGATAGACTCTGACGCCGCTTTCATGGTGCTCAGCGACACCTTTGGTTTCAGCGGAACCCTCCTGAGACGCATGGAGGACGAGCTGAGAGGCCACCCCGAAGCCCTCCTAGTCAGTCCAGTCTATAAAGGGAGAAGGGGCCACCCCGTGCTCGTGAGACGCCTCCTTTTCAGTGAGTTCTTGGAGCTCGGGTGGGGCGAAACCATGAAGGACGTCGTGGACCGCCACGGAAAGGAGCACAGGTACATCGAGGGAGACGTCTGGACCGTGACCGACTTGGACACGCCTGAGGACTACGAGAGGGTCAAGAGACTCTGGGAGAGCCCTTAGGCTAGCCTCGTTTAACTTTGATGAGCTCGGCCACGACGCTGACCGCGATCTCCTCGGGGGTCTCGGCTTCTATCTCGAGGCCGATGGGGCCCCTGATGGCGTCGACTGTCTCGGGGTCGTGGCCCTCCTCCTTGAGTTGTCTCTTGTGCTCCTTCGCTTTATTCTTGCTGCCGAGGAGGCCGATGAAAGCGGGCCTCGCCTTGACCGCGTGCCTCAGGCCGGCAAGCTCGAACTCGGTCTCCCCGTGGAGCATCGCCACGTAGTCGCTGGGCCTGATCTTGACCCTGGTCAACGACTCGGGGTAGGCGTCGTTCACCAGCTCTACGCCTGAGAAGTTTTCCGCTGTGGCCGTGTCCGCGTCGTCGACGACGGTGACGTGGAACCCGCAGTCTCTGCTGTATCTGGCGACGCCCTGCGCTATCAGCCCCGAACCCATGATGATTAGCCGGGGCTCCGGCTTCAATACGTCCATAAATATCTTCACCTCTCCACCGCATTTGCTGTTCACAGATATCATTCCCTCGCGGGCTGGAATACCCATAGCGAAGTGGAGGCTTCTAGGCTCTCCCACCCTCAGCGCCTCCAAAGCCTCGTTGATGAGCCTCCGCTCCATGCCTCCTCCTCCTATGGTCCCCAGCGCCTCGCCGCTGGAGGTCACCAGCATCTTGCTCCCCGGGTCCCGGGGGCCGCTGCCCTCCTTGTAGACGAGGGTGCAGAGGACGGCGGGGCGGCCCGCGTATAGTTCTCCCTGGAGCCTCGCGATTATCTCGGTGTCACTCAGGGGCTATACGCTCCACTGCGTCGAGGATAGCCTCGATGATCTTGGTGAAGCCGGTGCACCTGCAGATGTTGCCCTCGATTCCCATCTTCACCTCCTCCATGCTCGGGTGAGGATTGTCCCTCAGCAGGGCGTAGGCGCTTAGCAGCATCCCCGGTGTGCAGAAGCCACACTGGACGGCTCCGTTCTCTATGAACGCCTCCCTGAGGTCTATCATCAAAGAGTTCTTCTCGAGCCCCTCAATGGTGGTGACGTGCCTCCCCTCCACCTGCGGGGCCAGGACGAGGCAGCTGGTCACCGGGGCCCCGTCTATCAGTAGCGTGCAGGCGCCACACTCGCCCTGCTCGCAGCCCTTCTTGACGCTCTTGACGTCCATCTCGGCCCTCAGCATGTCCACGAGGCTCATGTATGGCTCGACGGTGACGGTCACTGGCTCTCCGTTAAGCTCGAAGCTGATCTCCATGTTAGCTCAACCTCCCAACCGCCGTGTATAGCGCCCTCTTAAGCAGCACCCCGCACATGTCTCTCCTGTACTCCGCCGTTCCTCGCATATCGGTGACCGGGGCGACGCTCTGATTCGCGGCCTCCGCGGCCTCAGAAATCGTTTGACCATCCATCTCTTCGCCGGTGAGGAGTTCCTCTACCCTTGGAGCCCTGATGGGAGTCTCGGCCACCGAGCCGAAGGCTACCCTAGCCTCAGTGCATACGCCGCCATCCATCTCGACGTAGGCAGCGGCGCTAACGACGGAGAGCGTGAAAGCCTTCCGGCGGGCTATCCTCTTGAAGGAGGAAGAAGACGATTCCGGAGGAACCGGGAACCTTATCCCTGTGACGAGCTCGTTGGGCTCGAGGCTGTTAATCTTGGGGCCGGCGAAGAGCTCCGGTAGCGGGAGGATGGCTGTGTCGCCGCTGGACACGATCTCCACCTCGGCGTCGTACACCAGCAGGGGCGGCGCCGAGTCGGCGGCTGGGGACGCGTTGCAGAGGTTCCCCGTTATGCTGCCCCGGTTCCTTATCTGGACACTGCCTATGCGTGACACAGCGTCGACGACCGCCGGGGCCTTACGCATCAGCTCGCTGGCGGCTACCTGGCTGTGGGTCGCCGTGGCGCCGATGCAGATGAAGCCATCCTCCTCCCTCACGTAGTTCAGCTCCGCGACGTTGTTCAGGTCGACTATATGTGATGGACTGCAGGCGGCCTCCCTGAGGAGGGGCACAAGGTCGGTTCCTCCGATCACAGGCTTGGCGTTATCAAGAGTGTCAATGAGCTGGACAGCCTCCGCGAGCGTCCTCGGCGCGTGGTACTGGAACTTGGGCAGCGGCTTCATGGCTCCGCCTCCTTGAGCGCCTTATGCATGGTCCACGGCCGGACAGGTATGGTGTTGAACCAGAGGCCTGTGGCGTGGTGTATAGCGCTCGTGATTGTGGGGACGACGCTGATTATCGCCGGCTCCCCCACCCCCTTGGCGCCGAAGGCGCCGTGCCTGTAGGGCTCCTCCACTATGATGCAAGGCTCTATCTGGGGCGTGTCCATGCTGCTCGGGACGATGTAATCCTTGAATCCCGGGTTGATCACCAGCCCGTCCTTGAGCTCCATGTTCTCCATGAGGGCGAAGCCCATGCCCTGGCTTATGGAGCCCTCGATCTGGCCCTCGATCATCAACGGGTCGATGGCTTTGCCGCAGTCCATGGCTGGCCACACGCGTATGACGGAGGTCTCCCCTGTCTCGGTGTCCACCTCGACCTCCCCCACGGTGGCGGCGAAGGTGTAGACGCTGTAGTTCACTCCCAGCCCCGTCTCTGGGTCGAAGAACCTCTTCGGCGCCTTGAAGTAGCCGTAGGCGCCCGGGTCGTAGCCGCGGTTGTACATCTCCTCGGCGAGCTCCCTGACGCTGACGCTCGTCTCGGGGTCCTCCTTGTCGTAGGCTCTACCCTCGACCAACGCGATCCGTTCATATGGGACCTCGAATAACTCGGAGGCGCATGCCACCATGTTCTCTCTGAGCGTGAGGGCCGCCTTGGCGGCTGCCGTGCCCCCCAGCATGAGGCCGCGGCTGCCGTGGGTGGGCTTGGCGTTGAGGGTGCTATCGGTGTCCGGAAGCTCGATGCGTATGTTCTCTGGTGGGACGCCTATGATCTCGCTGACGATCTTGATGTGGCCGAAGGGGCTGCCCTGTCCTATCTCGACGATTCCCGTCCTGTAGGTCAAGCTGCCGTCCTGGTTTAGGAGGATGCTGGCGGCGCTCCAATCCGGGGTGCTGCGGCTGGTGCTTATGCCGTGGTACGCGAGGCCGACGCCGTAGCCCCTGACCTTGCTGCCTTCCCACACTGGCTCTCTGTGGCTGCTCCAATCGGAGGCGTCCCTCACTGCCTTGAGGCACTGCTCTAAACCGACGCTGTGATCGAGCACCTGGTCGCAGGTGGTCCTGCTGCCGACCTTGAGCACGTTCCTGAGCCTGAACTCTATGGGGTCCATGCTCAGCTCGTACGCCAGACGCTCCATCTGGGTCTCGGCGGCGAAGTGGAGGGCGAGGTCGCCGAACCCCCTGAAGCTGCCGCCGTACACTTTGTTGGTGTAGACGGCTCGACCGTCCACGCTGCAGTTGTCGACTTCGTAGGGCCCTGCGGCGTGGGCCGTCTGCCTCCAGAGCCAGAACGGCGACCTGTTGGCGTAGGCGCCGCACTCAAGCGTGATGTCCACCTCCACCGCGGTCACCTTACCTTCCTCGGTGGCGCCCGACCTGTACTTGATCCTGGCGGGGAACCGCTTGTTACTGTAGGAGACGGACTCGGGCCTGTCCCAAACAAGAGCCACAGGCTTCCCAAGCTTCGTGGCGGCGAAGGCCGCGTACGCTGACACCAGCGGCCCCTGATCGTCCTTGCCGCCGAAGGCGCCGCCCGCCAGCGCCTGTATTATCCTTACCTGATTGAGGCTCCATCCTAGGACGTGGGCCACCTTCTCCCTGACTAGGAACGGGCTCTGGCCGTTGCATATCACGGTTACCTTTCCATGCTCGGGGACGGCGTACGCGGCCTCCGTCTCGATGTACATGTGGTCCTGGTAGGGGCTCCAGTAGGTCTCCTCGACCTCAACGTCCGCCTCGCTGAAACCTTTCTCGGCGTCGCCTTTCCTTATCCTCGTGGTGAGCGCTATGTTCCCGCCCTCATGGATGTCGACCGCGTCCTCGGAGAGGGAGACGTCGATGTCCAGCATCGCCGGCAGCTCCTCGTACTCGACGCTAATCTTCTGGAAGGCCTTCTCCAACGCGTACTCGTCTCTGGCGCAGACCAGGGCGACGGGGTCACCGATGTAGTGGACCTTCTCGTCGTTGAGGAAAGGCTGGTCGGGTAGAGCGTAGCCTATCTGGTTGTTGCCCGTCACGTCGGCGCCGGTGTATATGGCCTCTACGCCGGGCAACTCCAGGGCCTCGGCTGTGTCGACGCTCTTTATACGGGCGTGGGGCACGGTGCTCCGGTAGACCTTGAGGAGGGTGGTGCCCCTCGGCACATAGTCGGCCGTGTACATGGCCTTACCCAGCGCCTTGTCCAGCGCGTCCGTCCTGACGACGTTCTTGCCGACGACGAGGAAGTCCTCTCTGCCTAATATGTCGGATAGTATCTTGTCATACTCCAAGTGGGACCCTTCTATATGATGAGACTGTGAGGAAACTCTGTTTTATGTTTTAATTAAACCAATCTCTGAGGCTCCGCCAGAAGTCTGGTTTATCCGCCTCCGCCACGACAACACTCGCCTCTCGGGGAAGCAAATCGATGACAGCGTCCACCTTCTCGGTTCTACACAGGACCACTAGGCATCCGCAGCGCCTCAGCGCTTCCGCGACTCTGGTCACCCCTCTATAGATTCCCATGCCTAGGAGTTCTATGTGACCGTACTCGTCGGCCACCACTATGGTCTCATCGTCCAGAGCCTCAGCGGCGTCCTCGAGAATTGTGTTGGCCCGTTCGAAGCCGGTCTCGCTGAACGAGTACTTCCATTTCCCGAGCTTCCTCCAGTCCTCGCCTTCAGCGAGCGAGGAAAGCTTGACCAGAGGGAACATTGCTCCGGAGGCGAGGTCCATGCCCGTGTACCCGGTCGTCTCTCCGCCATCGGTGACTCTGATACTCACGAGCCCAAGGACTCTGTACCCGCTCTGCCTGGCTCTCTCGGCCAGCTCGAGGGCTCTCTGGGTCTTCCCGCACCCTATGGGGCCGTGTATTATGAGGGCTCTCGGCTTCACTGACTTATCCCAGCGCTTCCCCTAGCTCGGTGTTACTAGCCCAGAGGAAGGGAACGTTCAGATCCTCGGGCATGTCGGTGCCGTGGACTCCCTTATACGGGCCGTCTGATGACGGGTGCTGCCCGTGGTCAGCCAAGACCATGGCCGAGTATCCTTTGACTCGGGCAGCCTCTAGGACTCGCTTGAGGTTGGCGTCGGCCTTTTCGGCGGCATCCTTGTTCTCATGGCTGTGGGGTCCATGTGCGTGGCTGGCGTCGTCGACGTCCAGAAACTGCACCCACAGTAGATTCACGTCCTCGTCGATCATCCTGCAAGCGATCTCCGTGACATCTGAGTCGAGGTTGGAGCCCGCCAGCCCTGGTTTGTCGGCGTGAGGTGAGATCAGTATGCCTAGGCTGCTTTTGGCTCGTGCGGCGGTCGCGGAGACCATGTCTGTCTCCCTCATGATGTGGAAGATGGTCTCTTTACTCAGGGGCTGCTCCCTGTTCCTTATTCCGTGTTCGGTGGGGCTCGCCCCGGTGAGCATGGTGGCGAAGTTCACGGGTGTTATGCTTGGCATGACGGCCCTGATCACGGTGCCGTGGAAGCCTCTCAGCCTGTTGAAGGCTGGGGTGTTCTCCTTCACCCTCTTCCACGTGCTGACGCCGAAGGCGTCGATAACTACCACGGCTAGCCTGTCGGTCTGGTATATGGACTCCGCCACCTCGTCTATCGGAGAGCCTTCGGCGGACGACGGCAGCCTAACACCGAGGGCCCTGCAGATGGTCGGGGCCACTGAGGTCATATCATACATCGGGATCTACACAAGGTTGGCGTGTGAGGATTTGAAGGCTTCCGGGCTGCGAGTTACTTTTAACCTACAAGCATCCCCACAATAATTGTGATGACAATCCCTCCTTTCATGCGCAGCAAGATCGTGTGCACAATAGGGCCGGCCTCGGAGGACGAGGAGACCCTGAGGGCGATGGTCAAGGCCGGAATGGATGTCGCCAGGATAAACATGAGCCACGGTACACCCGCTGAGAAAAGGCCTGTTTTTGAGAGGCTCCGCGAGATCGGTGACACCAGCATCATAGTCGATCTCCCTGGCCCCAAGATCAGGCTCGGTGAACTGGATAAGACCTACGTACTGGAGGAGGGGGATAGGATCCACTTCACCACCCAGCCAATGATTGGTAACAAGCGGGAGATGAGCGTAAGCTACGACAAACTCCCCTCGGAGATAAATGTTGGGGGATACATGTTCATTAACGACGGCATAATCGAACTTGAGATCACGGGCTTAGACCAAGACCTGAAGGGGTTCGACGCCGTGGTCAGCTCAGGAGGCGATGTTTCAAGCAGTAAGGGGGTGAATGCACCGGGAGCGTCGCTGAGCATGAGGCCTCCGACCGTGAAGGATCTCACCGGGATAAGGTTCGGCGTCGAGATGGACTGCGACTGGTTCGCGGCGAGCTTTATCAGGGACGCCTCGGACGTAGAAGCCGTCAACGAAGCCGTCTCCGACGCGGGAGGCGATCAGCCGGTGATAAGCAAAATAGAACACGGCGACGCGGTCCGCAACATAGGGGAGATCATCGAGGCCAGCGACGGCATAATGGTGGCGAGGGGCGACTTGGGCATAGAGATACCGCCGTGGGATGTGCCGTTGCTCCAGAAGAAGATCATAGCCGCCTGTAACAGGCTGGGGAAACCGGTGATCGTGGCGACCCAGATGCTGGAGTCCATGACGCACGCCCCGAGGCCGACGAGGGCGGAGGCGAGCGACGTCGCCAATGCGCTGCTCGACGGCGCCGACGCCATCATGCTCAGCGGCGAGACGGCGATAGGCAGGCATCCTGTCGAGGCGGTGCGCGTCATGAACAACATCGGCTGGGTGGTGCAGGAGCAGATTACCCACAGAGAGTCGTCGGAGAGGGGCGATCTACTCCCAAACATCATCGGCGACCTGGCTGCTCAGGCGGTAGAGGCCGTCGAAGCGTCAGCCCTTATAGTCGTCACCAGAAGCGGCTTCAGCGCGCTCATGGTGAGCACCCATAGACCGAAGGCACGGATCTTAACGGTCTCGAAGGACCCGAGGGTGAGCCGGAGGAGGCACCTGTACTGGGGGGTTGAGCCCCTGAAAGTTCCGTGGACAGACGACCGAGACGAGCT
>JAEHCT010000022.1 GCA_020697635.1 Candidatus Bathyarchaeota archaeon | reverse complement strand
AGGGTCCCCGTCAAGAACTACGTCACGGGTCTGGGCGGCGAGGACATACCCATAGACGACCTGTACGCGATGGGCAAGAAGATCATAGGCGACAAGGGCAAGAAGCTGGTCAAGGAGGTCGAGTTCGTGGAGCATCCCCTGCCCAGCGGCGCGTTGCCGGTCGACGTAGAGAGCGAGCACTGCGTGCACCCGGGCAGTGACGGCTGCGCGGGCTGCGGGGCCAGCATCATCATCAGGACCCTCTTGGACACGCTGGGCTCGAACACTATAGTCGTCGACCCGCCCAACTGCAGCGGCGTCAACTACGCCGGCGTCGTCAAGGTGCCGTGGGTGTTGGCCAACTTCGCGTCTGCCCCCGCCTTCGAGACAGGCATCTACAGGGCCCTCCGCAGGAAGGGGAAGGCCGACAAGGTCTACGTGACCAGCTACAGCGGCGACGGCGGCACCGTCGACATCGGCCTCCAGAGCCTCAGCGGCGCCGCCGAGCGAGGCGAGTCCATCATCTGGCTCTGCTACGACAACGAGGCATACATGAACACCGGCATACAGCGCAGCGGCAGCACCCCCCTGTTCGCCGCCACCACCAGCACGCCGGTAGGCAGCGTCTGGAAGGGCAAACCCCAGCGCCGCAAGAACATGCTCATGATCATGGCTGCCCACAGGATACCATACATAGCGACGGCTTCACTCGCGTACATCCCAGACCTGAAGCGGAAGATAAAGAAGGCAGCCGAGGTCACCCGGAACGGCGAGGGCCTCGCCTACCTGCACGTCCACCAGCCGTGCCCCACGGGGTGGTACTTCGACCCAGCCAAGACGGTGGAGGTTGGGCGGCTGGCGGTGCAGAGCGCCGCCTTCCCGCTGGTCGAGGTGGACCACGGCGAGTTCAAGATAAGCGTTAAGCCCAGGGAGCTGAAGCCGGTCAAGGAGTACCTGGAGCCCCAGCGCCGGTTCAGACACGTATCCGAGGAGCAGCTGGAGATACTGCAGACGCACATCAACGGCGACTGGGAGGCCCTCCTTAAGATGGAGAAAGAGGGCAGGCTCCCCTGGTACTGACCCCCATTTTTTTCAAACCTGTTATAACCAGTGACCAGTAATAGTTGGTCTGAGACGACATGCCACGCATTGTCACGAAGGAGGACGTGGAAGCCCTCGCCTATGGTGGGGCGATCCTCGGAGGAGGCGGCGGGGGCTGGCCTGAGACAGGCCTCAGGACCGGCAGCCTCGCGCTGGAGATAGGCAAAATAGAGCTCTGGGGCCCAGACGAAGCGGACCCCGAGTGGAAGGTCATCACGAGCGCCGCGTTGGGGGCGCCCACTGAGCGAGGGAACACCAAGCCCATGCACTACCTCAGGGCGGCCAAGCTCCTCAGGGAGGTGGGGGTGGAGTTCCACGGCGTCATCGCCGCCGAGAACGGGGGCCACAACAGCTTCGGCGGCTGGCTCATAGCCGCCGCCCTCGGACTTCCCGTTGTGGACACCCCGGGCGACGGCAGGGCCCACCCCACCGCGATGATGGGGAGCATGGGGCTCCACCGCCTCGACTATAGGAGTGTCAAGACGGGCGTCACCGAGGGAAGCGAGGTCGTGGCGTGGGGTACCCTCCAGACCACGAGCAACGTGATACGCTCCCAAGCGCGCGACATGAAGGCGCTGATAGCCATGGCCAGGGACCCTGTACCGGTGAGCTACACCAGGGAGCACGGAGCCCCCGGCGCCATACAGATGGCCATAGACCTAGGCTACGCGTTCCTAGCGGCCAAGGACAAGGGAGCCGAAGCCAAGGTGAAGGCCGCCACTGAGTTCCTCGGCGGCGAACTCGTCTGCAAGGGACGGATCACCAAGATGACCATCGAGGCCAAGGGCGGGTTCGACGTGGGCTTCGCCACCATCAGGCAGGGCGGCGAAGAGTGGGAGCTCAGCTACGTCAACGAGTACATGACCCTCGAGAAGGATGGCGAGCGGCTGGCCACGTTCCCCGACCTCATGACGACGTTCGACGAGGAAGGCGACCCAGTGACCAGCGCCAGCCTAGCGAAGGGCCAGACCGTCTACGTCGTCAACGTGCCCAAGGAGAAGATATCCGTGGGCGACGGCAACAGGTACAGCGAGAACTACGAGGTGGTGGAGGCCGCCCTCGGCAGGCCCATGGTCAAGCACCTCGAAGGCTACCTGAAGGGCTGAGGCACTACCCTCTCAGGGCCTCCGAGACCCTCTCCATTATCGTCTCCGTGTCCTTTTCCTCTGCGAGCATCAGGCCCCTGAAGCTTGTTATGTTGACGACCAGGTGGTTGCCTTCCGCCGACGCCCATATGGAGGGATCGCCGGCCATGAGTTCTTTAACTATGTCATCCACCTCCTCGGGGTTCCTGTCGAGGACTATGTGCAAAGATATTCTTCCCGGCTCATCAGGCACCGTCCCTACGTCGTAGAGCTTGGTCGATACGCCGGGGACCTTGCTCCACTTCTCCGTCATCCTCGCCGCCTTCAGCCTCGCCTTCGCGAATATGGCCTCGTAGTCTGTGGCCAGGTGCTCCTCAAGGGAAGCTACGGCCCCCGCTATGGAAGACCTGTCCATCTTGTAGCCGCGGAACACGCTGCCGTGCATCTTCCCCGGCTCCGCCTCGAGGAAGAGCCTGCCTCCGGGGCCTCCCTCTTGACCCACGAAGCTGTGGAGGGCCACGGCTTCCACGAGCTTCTTCTTGCCGAGGAGTATGCCGGCCGTGTTAGGGCCGCCGAAGTACTTGCACGAGTAGGCGACCAGGTCGGCTCCCTTGCTGGTGTAACGGGTGAACCCGTCCTTGGGATAGCACTGGAAAGCGGCGTCCACCATCACGGGAAGACCGTTGCGGTGAGCCACTTCGATTACGGCATCGACGGGCACGATGCTGCACTCCTTGGAGGCCCAGTTCCCCGTGGTGCCGTGGGCCATGTAGTGGAACCCTGCGGTCTTGTCGGTGATGGCGGCCTCCAGCTCCTCGGCGGCGCATCCGCGCTTCTCGTCGCCCACCTCCACGAGACTACCGCCCGCGACGGTCATGCTCCTGTCGTATTTGAAGTCCCGCAGCGCCCTCTGGACTATGAACTCGTTCCTCATGCCCGACGTGTCTGGGAGCCTGCTCATGTTGTCCCTGTCGGTGCCGGCCATGCAGGCGGCCGCGCCCATGCTGAGGGCGGCGAAGACGCCGGGCGCCACGAACGCCGCCTCCGCGCCGGTCAGCTCACATATCCTTTCGCCTGCCTTCTCTTCTAGCTCCCAGAGCCAAGCGAAGTTTCTGTCGGCCTCGTCCATGGCCGCCCTGACTTGGTCCGAGAAAGTGTGGCCTCCTATCAGGGTGTAGGTGCCGTAGCAGTTGATGACGCGTTTCACTCCAAGGTGATCGTAGAAACCCATGGTTCATCTTCCGCCTTCCGTTTAAAGGGTTTTATCATAAGAAGGCGCATCGAACTGCTTTTACCGTCGGCAGACGATAATGTATCGATGCAACTTGTCCGATGAGCTTTATCTCTCCCCGCCCGAGAGGAGGGTCTACGAACTGGTCTGTCAGGGGGACGTCATGTGCAAGGATGTGCCCCGGATGGACACCGGCGCCATCCCCAGCCTCGTTAGCAAGGGGCTTGTGGAGGTATACAAGAGGCAGGTATCCCCCTTCCGCGACAAGAGACACAAGTACCTCAGACGAGTCTAGTCCTGCTCAGCTACCTCGAACGGCTCCTCGTCGCTGAACGCCCACGGGAAAGGCGAAGGCCTGTCCCTGGGGTAGACCTCCAGAAGCCTCCTCCGCAGCTCCATGTCGCGCGGGGTGAAGGGAGCCCTATCCCTCTGGAAGAGCACCGCCCTGAACCGTGAGATGTACGCCTTCAGGGTGTCCGCCTTCACGAGTACCTCCCTCCTGACGTCCTTGTAGAGGGAGAACTCGTATACTGTACTCTCAGGGGTCTTGACGGGCTTGACCTCGAATTTCGTTGAGAGTTGTCTGCTCAACTCGTCGATGTCCACCTCACGCCACCACGCGTATCTCACGTAGCTGTACTTTCGGAGCAACTCGGTATGAGAAGAGGAACCGCGTAATATTTGGGTATCTCAACGGCTTGACGCCTCCTAAACTCTTTATCGTCGTAGTCGGATGTCATCAATGATACCAATTGAAGTATGACATCGTCATCAGGAACGGCCGCGTCATGGATGGCACAGGCAACCCGTGGCGGTGGGCCGACGTCGGCGTAGTCGGAGACACCGTGAAGATTGTCGGAGACCTGCAAGAGGCCGAGGCAGGTAAAGTCATTGACGCAGAGGGGCTGATCGTCGCCCCGGGCTTCATAGACATACACAGCCACTCGGACACCCCGATACTCATCGACCCCCGGGGGCTGAGCAAGATCCATCAGGGCGTGACCACCGAGGTGGTGGGCAACTGCGGGGGAAGCGCGGCCCCCATGAATGCCTCAGTCAAGGAGTACAAGGAACGTTACGCGCGGAGCTCCGTCCCGGACGACTTCGAGTTCGACTGGGAGACCATGGCCGACTACATGGACAGGATCGACAGGCAGGGCGCCGCCCTGAATATAGCGCCCCTCGTCGGCCACGGCACCGTCCGCCAGAACGTGATGGGCCACGAGAACCGGAAGCCCACGACAGAGGAGCTAGATGAGATGAAGAGGCTCGTGGACGAGGCGATGAAGGACGGGGCCTGGGGCATGAGCACGGGCCTCATCTACCCGCCGAGCGTCTACGGCGACGCCGAGGAGATCACCGAGCTCGCCAAGGTTGTTGCAAAGCACCGGGGCCTCTACTTCAGCCACATCAGAGGGGAGGGGGACACCCTCCTCGACGCCGTCAACGAGGCCTGCGAGATCGGGCGCGACGCGGGGACACCCGTCCAGATAGCCCACTTCAAGGCCAGCGGCCAGAGGAACTGGGGGAAAACCCGGGAGAGCCTCGGCCTGGTCGCCGAGTACAGGGAGAAGGGGGTGGACGTAACCTTCGACCAGTACCCGTACGTCGCCAGCAGCACCGGGCTCACGGCCCTGCTCCCCCACTGGGCCCACGAGGGAGGCGCCGAGAAGATTCTGGAGCGACTCAAAGACCCGGCGACACGTGAACGCATGAAGAACGAGAGGCGGCTAGGCTACCCGCCCGAGAACATACTTGTCACCAGGGCGAAGAACAACCCCCAGTACACGGGCAAGAACCTCAAGGAGATCGGTGAGATGATGGGCAAGCCCCCCACGGACGCCATGTTCGATCTCCTCATCATGGAGGACACCCAGGTCCCCAGCGTCATGTTCGGCCTGAACGAGGAGGACGTCCGACGCGTCATGAGGAGCCCCCACGGCATGGTTGGAAGCGACGGCTCAGCCGTCTCCCAGGAGGGCATCTGGGCCGACATGAAGCCCCACCCGAGGTACTACGGCACCTTCCCCAGGGTCCTCGGACACTACGTCCGGGAAGGCGTCATCAGCCTCCAGGAGGCCCTACGGAAGATGACCGGCGCACCCGCCCAGAAGATGGGCTTCAAGGACAGGGGCCTACTACGGGAGGGGTACAAGGCCGACGTAACGGTCTTCGACCCGGCCACGGTGAAGGACGAGGCCACGTTCACGGACCCACACAGGTACGCCTCGGGCATCCTCTATGTCCTGGTCAACGGCGTACCTGTGATCGAGAACGGCAAGCACACTGGCGCGTTGCCCGGAAAGCCGCTGAGAAAAGCCTAGGTGGCTTCATACTCCATTTTTCTTTGAACAGAAACAAGATTTAGAGGTTGTTCAGCATCCTGAAGTCCTCTTTCACCGTGTTCAGGACCACGTGGGTGTTGGTTCTCTCCACGAAAGGCATGCTGAGCAGGTCCTTGGGGAACTCGCTCAGATCCCTCCTGTTCCTGAACTTGGCCACCACTATGGAGTCGATCTCCCCGGTTACGTCGTAGACGGCGCAGACGTAGGGGAGCTTGGCGATCTCCCCCTGGGTCTCCAAGAGCTTGCCTCGGCTCACCGTCATCTCGGTGACCACGGTGAGCTCGAACCCCAGCCGCTCGAAGTCCAGCATAACCGTGTACTCCTTAATCACTCCGGCGGACTCCAGCCGCTGGACGTGGCTGATAACCGTGGCCGCGGATATGCCTATGGCCTTAGCCAGCTCACGGTAGCTCCTCTTGGAGTTCAGTAGCAGCTCCCCGAGGATCTTCTTGTCTATTTCGTCAAGCGCGAACATGTTGACACCTTTACATATGTATATTAAATTAATATCCGTCTATACAGATGTATATTAAATTTGCCGTGAACTGTATATTCATACAGACACTTTATGGCTCCACATGGAGCCCGTGGCGGCGTTCATCGAGGAGGCTCTGTTGTTGGGGGTGATGTCTGACGCCCCGACCGCGGGGAAGGCCTGTTGATCATGACCGGAGCCTGATTGACCTGTGTAACGAAGAAATTAAGTTTATTTAAACACGTCAACCCTGTTAAACAAACGTATAGAGATTGCTGATTTATTTGAACATGCGTATAGGATTATTCCCATAAAGTATATATATGTGAACCATTCCCATGCGTGTATGCGTTCAACGTTGACCAATGGAGACGCCGTGGAGCCCATAATGGAGCTCATCAAGCGTCACGACACCAAATACATACGTCTCATAGTCATCGACCCCATGGGCAGCCCCAAGGCCATGCTGATCCCCGAGTACAACATGCGGGACGCGCTGACCCACGGCGTAGCCTTCGACGGCTCAAGCATACTCGGCTTCGCGGAGGTCAACAAGAGCGACCTCAACCTCCACCCAGACCCGTCCACGTTCCTGGTCCCCATGTGGGAGACCCCCGGCATAGCCCTGATGTTCTGCTACGTCAGCAACCCAGACGGGACGCCGTTCCTCGGAGACCCCAGGGGCTTACTGAAGAGGACGGTGGACGAGCTCGAGAAGGAGGGGCTGGGCTTCAACACGGGCCCCGAGCTGGAGTACTTCTACGTCACCAACGAGAACGGCTCCATCGCGCCCTACGGGAAGGGAGGCTACTTCGACCTTCCGCCTCTCGACCCCACCGAGGACGTGAAGCTGGAGACCCTCATGTGCCTGGAGGCCGCGGGGTTCCAGCTCGACCGAGTTCACCACGAGGCAGCTTCAGGCCAACAAGAGATAAACTTCAGGTACAGCGACGCCCTGGGCACAGCCGACAGGGTGATCCTCTACAAGCTCGCCGTCAAGACCATCGCCGAGAAGCACGATGCCATCGCCACTTTCATGCCCAAGCCTTTCTGGGGCGTCAGCGGCAGCGGCTGCCACGTGCACCAGAGCCTCGTGGAGCTGGAGACGGGGCGCAACATGTTCATGGACGAGGAATCCGAGCACGGGCTATCCGAGACGGCGCGCCACTACATCGGGGGCATACTGAAGCACGCCCAGGCCATGTCTGCGGTGGTTGCGCCGCTAGTCAACAGCTACAAAAGGCTGGTGCCCCACTACGAGGCACCGGTCTACGTGAGCTGGGGTTTCGCGAACCGCTCCGCCCTCGTCAGGGTACCCTTGGCGCCGGGTGAGAAGAACACGGTGACCAGGATCGAGTACAGGCACCCCGACCCGTCCAGCAACCCCTACATCACGGCGACGGTTCTGCTCAAGTCGGGCATGGAGGGCATCGACAAGAAGATGGAGCCTCCGGAGCCGTTCGCCGATAACATATATCACTTCATCAAGAAGGACATCAAGAAGCTGGGCGTGGAGGTGCTGCCCGAGCACCTCGGAGAGGCGGTGGACTGGTTCGAAGGGGACGCCACCATGAAGGACGCCCTCGGCGACTACCTCCACAGGAACCTGGTCGAGCTGAAGCAGGCGGAATACGAGAGCTACCTTGAGTACACGGGCGTGGAGTGGGCCGCCAGCAGACCCAAGATCACGCCATGGGAGTACGAGCAATACCTGACCAGGTGCTAGCCACCGATCTACTCCTTTTTATCGCTACACCCCATCTCAGCGATCCTCTGAGGCAGCTCATCCAGCTCCGAGATCATCCTCCCGTACCACTTCTCCAGGGTTTCGCGGATGGAGTCCTTGAGCCTCTCAGGGGGCACGGCCCTGTAGATGAACTTGTAGCCCCCGAGCCCAATCAGCTCCTCCTCGCGGGTGGCCAGCCCCTTCTCCACGAGGTTCTGGAGGAGCCTCTGGGATGTGGACCTGCTCTTGCTCAGCAGGTCCGTGGCGTCCTGTATGGTGAGGGGCCCGGAGTTGACTAGCGCACAGTAGGCCTGTATCTCGGTGGTCTTTATCCCGAGGGCACACTTTATGAGCTCCTCTGGGCCTATCTCTGGCGCGTTGAGGATGCTCTGGATCTCTCTCAGACTCATACCTGTGTTCAATGATGATGAACACCTTTAAATATCTTTATATTTGGTCGCCATGAACCAGTATCTGAAACATAATGAGTAAAACCGTGGAAATAACAGACTCCAACTTCGACAACTTCTTGAAGGAGAACGAGAACGTGGTCGTCGACTGCTGGGCCGCCTGGTGCGGACCATGCAGGATTCTGAGCCCAATAATCGACCAGTTGGCGGAGGAGAAGACGAACATCACCTTCGCCAAGCTCAACGTCGACCAGAACCGGGCGGTCCCCATGCGGTACGGCATCATGAGCATCCCCACCCTCCTCTACTTCAAGAACGGGGAACTCGTCGACAAGACGCTGGGAGCCCTGCCCAGGCAGATGATTGAATCCAGGCTAGCTATATTCGATTAGCCTAGGCTCGGCTCCTCAATTTCTCGGTTATCTTCAGAAGCTCCTCAGGGCTTATCGGTTTGAACAGCACCTCGTCCGTCCCCAGGTCTTCGGGGTCCATGTTATCCAGGAGCTCCGTGTGGCCCGTCAACAGGACGACGTTCATGTCTTTGTTACGCGACTTGAGCCTCTTCGCTAACTCGTTTCCCATCGTATCAGGCAGCTTGAGGTCGAGTATGGCCAGATCGAAGTCTGTCTGGCTCGCCTTCAGCAGAGCCTGGTTCCCGGTGGAAGCGGTCTCCACGTCGAAGCCCGCGTCCTGGAGAAGCATCCTGAAGGTCTCTGTGAGGAACTCGTCGTCGTCGACGATGAGCACCGTGCCGTTGCCTCCAGGAATCAAGGCGGCCTTCTCCTGATACTCTATCAGGGCCTCCGAGAACTCTGGGTGCCCCTCAAGGATGTCGACGATTATCTCCATCCTCTGGACTATGTCGTCCAGCTTCTTCTCGTGCTCGTTGAGTACGTTTATGATGAGGTCGAGCACGTCTATTTTTTCAGTGAAGCTCACATGGGCACCGGCTTACCGTATGGATCATAGTGTGTATTGATTAGGTATTTTAGTTTTAAGACACCTTTTTGAAGAAACATGTTGACATATATATTTCATTGACGGGAGTGAATGCAATTTTCTATATTTTAATCTACACACATATGCTGTTTAACGATCATATCCACTAATTTCATCGTTTTTCCAGAGTTTATACACTGTGTATAAGAAAAAAGGGACTGGAATGTGTATATTTTCTTGTTAACCGTCACTCATTAGATAGTTTATCCCTTATCGTCTGTTTGGAAACCACTCCTTTAAGCGGTTTTCCTCTGACCAGCATGGCTGGCGCCGTGAGGAACCCGTGTCTCAGCACGAGCCCGATGTTCGTCAGCATGTTGAGCTCCTTCACGATCAGATCCGGGTGTTCCTTGACTATCTCCGATATGTGTCGTTTGACCACGGCGCATTTGGGGCACAGTGGGATTGTGAAGAGCACTATGTCGGGCTCCGGGTTCATGCGTTTTCTCCCTGGGCGGCGGCTTATAGGGTTACCGAAACAGTTAAAACCCGCATATCGCTAGTGATATATAGGTGTAGTGGTGGGAGCGTTCCTCATACCCCTGATAGCCATACTGGGAGTGATCCTACTCGTGGCCTCCGTCCTGATGGGCGTAACCTTCTTGGTGAGCCTCTTGCTGACCCTGTTGCTGCTGCCCCTGAAGATCTTCCTCTGGATCGTCAGGGCAATACTGAGGATATAGGGTCTCGACTTGATGGACGAAGGCGGGGAACCGGGGCTGTAACCTTACACTATTATTGTTTAAATAGCATCGGGTTATTTGCTCAGAGACCACGGTTCCCCACATGATAGAAGTATTAGGAGTACTGGCTGCGTTCGTCACTATCTTCATGCTAAGGGCGAAGGACATCCAGTTCTACGCAGCCATAACGGTCGCCGCGATGATCATAGGACTGACCTCCAGGCGGCCCCCGGCTATAATCTTCGATGTTCTGCTCGAGACGATGACGGCGACGAGCACCTGGACGCTCTGCATAGCCGTCGCCCTCATATCGGTTCTCGGCTACGCGTTGAAGGAGACGGGGCTCATGGTCCGGTTCATCGAGGGCCTGAGCACGGTGCTGCCCGGCAGCGTGCTCCTCGCGACGATACCCGCCCTCTTCGGGTTCCTGAGCATGCCGGGCGGGGCCCTCATGTCCGCGCCTTTCATCGAGCCTGAGGCCGACAAGCTGGGGTTGAAGCCCGAGCACAGGACATACTTCAACGTCTGGTTCAGGCACCTCCTCTACTGGATGAACCCCATCTCTTCCTCGACTATAATGGCTGTGACCCTCTCGGGTTTCCCCATCAATACCTGGCTCAGGGTTCAGTCCCCACTGTTCTTCGTCATGGTGACCATCGGGTTGATCGTTGGCCGCAGATTCATAGCCGTGAAGAGTGAGAACGGCGGCCGTGAGGCGCTTGACCCTAGGTCCATGAAGGGCGTCGCGCCCATACTACTAACCGTGGGGCTGACCCTGTATGGGCTCCCCCCGTGGATCAGCCTCGGCGTCGGGATCATCGCGACCTTCATGCTGGGAAGAGTCGGGCCCCGTGACGCGTCGAGGATGATCGTGAAAGGGTTCAACGTGGGGATAGTCCTCTCAGCGGTCTCCATGCTGTATCTGCGGGACATGATACTGGCTTCGGGGAGCGTGACGAGCCTCTTCGACGCCGTGATCGGCTCAGGGATACCGGTCCTCGCCGTCGCTGTGGTCATCCCCATGTTGATCGGCGCCGTCTCGGGCTCCCCCTCGATGGGCGTCGGCATAGGCTTCCCCATACTGCTTCCCCTCTTCGGGGCCCCGAACATCCACTACACGAGCATAGTGTTCCTCGGGATCACGTGCACCTACATCACCTCGCCCCTGCACCTGTGCACGGTGCTAACCAACAGCTACTTCAAGTCCGACCTGAACAAGGTCATCCGGTACCTGGCGCCGTCCAGCGCCGCACTATACGTCGTAGGGCTCGCGTACCATCTACTGTTCAACGGCCTATAACGGGAAACCGATTTATTCGGCTGCTACTTAGCTTGAATGGTTCCGTTGGGAGTCCTCCTCACGCCCATAATAGCGAAGAAGACGCTGACCCTAGACGACCTCAAGGGCAGGAGCTTCGCCGTGGACGGCTTCAACGTGCTCCACCAGTTCCTCGCCCTCATCAGGGCTCGGGACGGGACGCCCCTCATGGACAGCGAGGGGAGAGTCACCAGCCACCTCGTCGGCCTGGCCTTCAGGACCACCCGGCTCGTCTCGGACTACGGCATGAAGCTGGTCTTCGTCTTCGACGGCAGACCACCAGACCTCAAACGGCAAGAGGTGGAGAAGCGCCAGAAAGCCAAACGGAAAGCCGAGGAGGAGTACAGGGAGGCCGTGAGCCGCGGAGACTACGCGAAGGCCTACTCCAAAGCCGTGATGACTGGGAGACTGACCAGAGAAGGCCTGAACGACGCGAAGAGATTGCTCACCCTGCTCGGCATACCGTGGGTGCAGGCCCCCGGGGAGGGGGAGGCCCAAGCCGCTTACATGGCGTC
>JAEHCT010000302.1 GCA_020697635.1 Candidatus Bathyarchaeota archaeon | reverse complement strand
CTGCTTCACCCAGAGTGCAAGCTAGTCATGCACGCAGGCGACGCCGGCCCAGCGGGCTACGACGAGAGTTATGACGCCATGTTCCTCCACGGGCTCCACGGGATGGCTGGATCGGAGGGGGTTCTCGCCCACAGCTTCATGCCCTTCATAAAGAACCTTTGGCTGAACGAACTGAGGATAGGAGAGATAGCATTGAACATGGCGTTGTTCGGCGTCCATGGTGTGCCCACAGTGTTCGTCAGCGGCGATCAGGCAGCAGTGGAAGAGGCCGGAGCCCTCGTGCCCGGCATCGAGAGCGCCGTGGTCAAGTGGGGGCTCGAGGAGAAGGAGAAGCTCGGCGCCCTCTCCGTGAGGAAGGCGGTCTCGTTGTCCCCCGCGAAGGCCCAGGATGTGATAAGGGAGAAGGCTCGACAGGCCATGACGAAGCTCGGATCCGTTGAACCCTTCAGCCTTGACCCGCCGTACACGATGAGGGTCGAGTACACCGACAAGAAGTACGCCGAGTGGGCGTTGCGAGACCCCGGCGTCGAGCAGCTTGACGAGACGACGACAAACCAGACAAGGAACAGATTATCTGAACTCGTGTTCTAACCCTGTTTTATCTGGCTCTCCTCCTCATCGAGCTGCGTTTATCTTAAACGTCTTGATGCGGGTACAGGCACGGGTCAGAGTCAAGCCCAAAGAAACAGTGGGGGTTCCGGCAGCGGGAGAGTCGCCTAGACACGCGTTCCTCAAGGAGGTGGGTAAACTCTGGCTCTACAACCAGCTCTGCCACAGCGTGGAGACCGAGGTCGCGCTGAACCACCTGGGCTTGCTCCGCTACTGTGAGCTGGACAACAAGAAGGTGGTTGACGTTGTCGGCGTCGGCCTGAAGTACTTCGACTACAGACGACGGAAGATCCAGGACGAGGAATGCGTGGGCTTCAAGCTGGAAAAACCGGGGCAGTATGTTATAGGCTACAACGTCCTGAGGGGCATCGAGGTGAAGGTAAGCAGAGGCGACTTCAGGAACGGCTTCGCCTGCACAGGGTGCAACTACAACTACCTGCTCACCCCAATGCGGCTTGTCTCTCCGGGCGTCGTCCCGAGAGGCGTCGGGCTCATCGAGTATAACCGCTACAAGTTCAGCTGCGAGCCTGTGGATCAAGACGACGTAAACCCCGGGAGAAGGCCCTTCAAGCTTCGGGGCCTCAGGGTGGTCAAGCCCGCAACCTACAGGAATCTACCACAGTTCCACATCGACCACGTGATAAACGAGGTAAGCCTGAGGCGAAGGGCGAACGGTCTACAGTCCACTTACCTGAGTGTGGTCGAGAGCCTGGGCGACCCCGAGCTCCGCTACAGTCCACCCGAGGGAGAGGAGGAACAGGTTTATCTTAGCTAACTTTCATACTCATCTAGGGAAAATGGTTAAGGTTCCGGTGGAGATAAGGGAGGTCTTCGACAGACAAAGGGTAATACCTCTTGGGACGGCGAGCGCGTCCGGGGTCCCGAACACCGCCTACATCGGCTCATGGTGGTGGGAGGACGACGAGACCATCCTCGTCGTGGACAACTTCTTCAAGAAGACGCGGATGAACCTGGACGAGAACCCGGTGGCGTCGCTGCTGGCTTGGAGCAGGGAGCAGCGGAAGTCGTACCAGATGAAGTGCAGCGCCACCGTGTTGACCGAAGGCCCCGCGTACGATAAGGCTTTCAAGAGGGAGCGTTCGAGGAAGGGCTTCCACTACCCGTGCAAAGCAGTCATGCTGCTAAAGGTGGAGGAAATATACCGTTCCTGGTATGGAGAAGGAGCCGGTGATAAGATAGTCTAGTCGTGGAGTAGGCTCTCGATTCCTCTGAGCCTGTTTCTGAGAGTGACCTCTGTTGTGCCGGCGGCCGCCGCGATGTCCTTCTGTATCCGTTTCTCGTGTGTCTCGATGCAGGCCTTGTACAGCGCCGCTGCGGCGAGTCCGCGGGGATCCTTGCCGGTGAGTCCCTGCCGTTTCTTTGCCTCCATGAG
>JAEHCT010000301.1 GCA_020697635.1 Candidatus Bathyarchaeota archaeon | reverse complement strand
GAGCCATCCGGCAGCTTGCTGTCGTCTAACCCGCTGTGGATGTTTTATGTGTTGTGAGGAAGCGTTCGGCGGGTCATACGGATGAAATAAATGTCTCGGTTAAACCCAATTTATCTATGATTTTAGAACAACCTGCCCGACCCACAGTATATATCGTGGGAGACGTATCTTCGTATGAAATGGAGTTTTACGAGGTACTCAGGACCCGGAGGAGCATCAGGTCCTACAAGGCCGATCCCGTCCCCGAGGATGCCCTGAGGCGGGTGCTCGAGGCTGCGAGGATCGCGCCCAGCGGCAGCAACAGGCAGCCCTGGAGGTTCTACGTGGTCAAGACCCCCGAGAAGAAGAGGAGAATGGCCCAGGCCTGCGGGGGCCAGACGTGGATCGACCAAGCTCCGGCGGTGATCGTGGCCGCAGGGTGGAAGGTGCCCACCAACAGGGGCGGCTACATAGGGGAAATGTCGTTCGTCATGGACCTCAGCATCACGTTCACGCACCTGATACTCGCGGCGCGGGCCGAGGGGCTGGGCACATGCTGGATAGGAGCCTTCCAGAACACAGAGGTGAAGAAGATTCTGGGGCTCCCCGACGACGAGAACGTGGTGGCCGTGACGCCCCTCGGCTACCCTGACAAGGGGGGCTTCACCGAGAACACATCCAGGAAGCCTCTGGAAGAGATCGTCAAGGAAGTCTAGAGGGTATGCCCCGGATACGGCTAGCCGTCTTCGACATGGCGGGCACCACCGTAGACGACCTCGTCGACGGCGTACCCCTCGTGCTGAAGAGCTACAGCGACGCGTTCGAGGCCCACGGGATCTACGTGCCTATGGAGGTCCTCAACGAGCAGCGGGGCAGGGACAAGTGGACGGTCATCAGCGAGCTGGGTGGAGACAAGGCCCCCGAGATATACGAGGACTTCCTAGGGATACTCAACGCAAACACTGGTAGGGTGAAGGAGGTTGGGGGGGCGTCGGAGACCTTCAGGTTCCTCAAGGAGCGCGGCGTGTTCGTCATCGCGTCCACGGGTTTCCCCGCGGAGGTCGCTGAGGCAATAGTGGAGCACTTGGGCTGGCTCAGGGACGGCATGATAGACGGCTGGGTGTGCAGCGAGCAGGTGGGCGCATCCAGGCCCGACCCTGCCATGATACTGCACGCCATGAGGAGGCACGGGGTAACCGATCCCGGCGAGGTGCTGAAGGTTGACGACACGGCGAAGGGCATAGAGGAAGGCTTGAACGCAGGCGCCCACACGGTGGGGGTGCTCACGGGCACCCAGAGCGTACAGAGGCTCGACTCGGCAGGCCCCAAAAGCATCCTCTGGAGCGTCGCGGAGCTCCCCGGCTACCTATCCGGGAAGGGGCTCATTTAGGGGCTTAGCCTCCGGCGTCTTCAGCCAGTGCCACGCCATGAATATGGGTGGGACTATGAGCAGGAGCTCGATGAGGAACGGCATCTGGTGGCCAACGTTGTCGTACAGCCAGCCCCCGGTCAGCTGTCCCAGAGCCGCTGCTATCATTGCGAAGAAGCCTTTGGAGCCGCTCACCTTTCCGCGGTGCTCCTGGGGAACGAGTTCCGCGGACAGCGCCGAGGTGGCGCTGTTCACAAGTATCATCAGCAGGCCGACGAGCATCATCGCCAGTATGAGTCTGTAGAAGTCGCCGTACACGAGAAGCAGTACCGCGGCGCCCCATAGAACAAAGGAGAGCATTATCGGCAACCTTTTATCGACTTTGTCGACCATCTTACCGGCCGGCAGCGCCAGAAGTATCATGGTCACCGGCAGCGCCGTCATTATGTAGCTGAGCTCCACCTCTCCTATGCCTAGGTCCTGCACTATGTAGAGGGTCAGCACGGGCTGGAAGAGCCCCGAGGTGAAGTTTGTTATCACGTTTATGAGGAAGAGGACGAAGGCCGCCGTCGGGACCAGCCTCCAGACATTCACGGACTCCCTGAGGGATGCGGGGTACTCGCCCAGCATCTCTTTGACGTTTATCTCGGCGGGGTTTTCC
>JAEHCT010000021.1 GCA_020697635.1 Candidatus Bathyarchaeota archaeon | reverse complement strand
TGGTTTTTTGTTAAAGTCCTTAGCTACAGCTACAGGTAATGACGACTCAGCGTCTCGGCTCTCTCCACATCATCGACGCTGTACCCTGTGAACACCTCTCTGCCTCTCTGGAGGTAGCCCACCTTCGCGGGGTCCACGTCCATGAGGCCGCATGTGACGGCGTCCAGCTCTAGGAGGTTGGGGCTGTGAGCCACCAGCCCGTGGCCTGGCTTCACCGCGTACCTGCCCCAGGGCGCCTTGACCTCTCCCTCGGGGTCCGTGGCGACGAAGGTCTTCACGGCCTCGTTGATCCCGTATAGGTTGAAGTACGAGGCGTAGAGCTTGGTGATGTCCATGATGCTCTGGTCGAGCCTGGCGTTGTCGGGGCCGTGCCACCAAGTCCTCAACGGGTCCGGGATGAGGCCGAACATGTTCTTAAGCGAGAGGCTCGGGTACTCTCCCCCGTAGCCCTTGACGCGGCCCAGGCTGACCATGGGGAACCCCATGTGGGCGGCGAGGCGTCTGGGCATGAAGCCGTAGATCTCCTCGGTGGACGCGGCGGGGTACCGTTCCTCGACCCGTTTCTTGACTCTGCGGCTCTCCACAGTGTTTCCCATCCATATCTCCTCGGTCGCGTTGACATAATCGGCTCCGTGCTCCTGGAAGAGGTCGGTGAAGCCATGTTCGTCCCTGAACCACCGGTCCTGGGAGCGGATCTGGTCCCAGCGGTCCTCCTCCTTCGCCCACTCCCAGCTGGGGTTACGCATGAGCCAGCCCCAGTCCACCTTCTCGCCATCCACCGTGAAGCTCATCGATCCATCCTGCCTGTCCATGCTGTAGCCCTCGACGACTATCACCTTGGCGTCGACGGCCTCCATGACCATGCGGAGGGCGTCCGCGTCGGTGTAGTTGCTGGGGTGGGGGCTGTACCAGTTGGGCTTTATGAGCAGCACCTCGGTCTTGGGGAGCCGCCCCTCCAGGCTCTTCCTCAGGTCCCTTCCTGTCTTCACCCTGTCCACGGTGACAGAGCCCAGTCTATGCAACCTGGTTCACGGTGTCATGAGTGTCCATATGCCTGTATAACGTGAGCGGTCCCCACGACATCGATAACTACTATATTCTAGGACTTCCCATCCTTTGAGAGATGGCTAAACCCAGGCCAATCGAGAGGGGCGACATAGTTAGTGCGTTGACGCTGGTGCTCATCTTCATGGCCATCATGGCGGGACGGGAGATGGGCAGCTTCTACGCGAGCTACGAGGAGCTGAAGAGCCTCAAGGTGCTGTTCAGCGTCAGCGAGGAGGAGATGTCGGGGTACCTCAGGGACGTGCTCTCAGGCGGCGTCCCCGACCTGGGCTTCGGGCTGGCGATCACCCTCCCCGCCGTCGACGACGAGACCAAGCTGGTCACCGAGACGCCCGACTACGCCAGGCGGTGGATCATAAGCGTCACCCTGAGCGCCGTCACTGTCCGCCAGCCCTCCGTCTCCGACGTGGAGCTGGAGCTGTTTGTCGAGGACGAAGTCTTCGTCCAGGAGACCTATGCCTTCCGTAAGGAGAAGGTGTCCTACTTGGGCTTGGTGGACCGTGGGGTGGAGCTCAGGGTCGGCGACGCCTCGTTCCTCCGTTCCACGATTATGGGGGCCTCTGGGCGGTACTCCGGCGAGGTGAAGATGGAGGTCAGGGGGAGAGTCAGGGCCCACCTCTGGTTCCTGGAGACGTGGCTGCCGTTCTCGACGACCCGATACCCCCTGGTGGAGGCGCCTCACGTCCTGTACGGTTCCTCGGAGTGGAGAGGCCTGGACGGTGCCGCCGTGAGCAGCGTCTCGACCGGGCAGCCGGTCATGGTGTCCGTCTCGTTCGTTAACCCGACGCGCGTCCACAGCCTCAGGGAGAACGTCATTTGCACGATCCATAAGGATGGCGTTGCCGTGGGGAGCATAACGAAGGAGGTGAACGTCGCCCCTGACAGTGAGGCGGTGTACGTCTTCCAGTACACCCCCGATGAGCCCGGGGACTATGGCTATATACTCACGTTGGATGGTACGCCTCTGAACGCCGACGATCCGTCTCCCACGCTGAAAGTCCGATGACCCGGGAGATCCAAGTAAACATACAAAAAAAATTTCTACTTGAAGCCATAATTTAAGGACAGAAACCAGAGATATATTGGTGAATCCACCTTGCAGCACCTAGCATTAGAGGTTCTCCAGAGGCTGAACCGAGCCGAGACCCCAGACGAGGCCATCGAGCAGATACTGACCGCTGTCAAGGAGTTCACGGGCGTCTCGGCGGTGGGGATCAGGCTCAGGAACGAAGACGACTACCCCTACTATTACTACGACGGGTTCAGCGACATACACGTAGAGACAGAGAGCAGCCTCTGCAGCTACGAAGACGGAAACCTGATCAGGGACAGCGAGGGGAAGCCGGCCTTGGAGTGCATGTGCGGCCTCGTTATACAGGGACGCACGGACGGCTCCAAGCCCTTCTTCACGGAGGGAGGCAGCTTCCACTCAAACAACACCTCGGAGCTGCTAAGTGACACCACAGACGAAGACAGGCTCACCCACACGAGGAACGTCTGTAACGCCCAAGGCTACGAGTCGGTGGCGCTCATACCATTACGCAGCAAGGACAGTATAATCGGGCTGCTTCAGCTCAACGACGAGGGCGAAGGAAGGTACACCGAGGAGATGATACGTTTCCTTGAGGGGCTGGGGGAGAGCATAGGCATAGCGCTCGCCCACATGAATGAGGAGGAGCGAAGGAAGAAGGCCGAGGTGGAGCGCGAGAGGCTGCTCTACCGCTACATGCTCAGGCTCAGGGAGCTCAACGCCCTGTACAACGTCTCCGAACTGCTTGAAAAGCCCGACCTGACCCTCGAGGAGACTGTCCAGGGGATCGTTGAACTGTTACCGGCTGGGATGCAGTACCCTGAGGCCGCCGTCGCCCGCATCGTCGTGAAGGACAAGGAGTTCAAGACCGACGGGTTCAGGGAGACCCAGTGGCGCATCGAGTCGTCCATCAGAGTCTACGACAAGACGATGGGATCCGTTGAGGTCCACTACCTAGAGGAGAAGCCAGAGAGCTTCAAAGGCCCCTTCCTAGAGGAAGAGGTGAAGCTGCTGTACGCGGTCAGCGAGCAGTTGTTCAGGATACTCGAGCACAGGGAGAAGAGTGAGTGGCAGACCCAGCTCGACAGGTACGCGTTGATACTCAGCGACGAGGAGGTGCGGCACCTCCTGACCCTCGTCACCGAGGACATCTCCATCACACAGATAGACCAAGATGGGATCGACTACCCGGATGTCCCCCAGACGGGGGGCGAGCAGCTGGTGAAGAGCTGGCTCCACCTCAAGAACGTGCTTGACCTTGACGGGAGGCTGCTCTTGAAGCTGCAGAGCCTCCTCGATGACTAGCAGGCTTCAAGTATCGACGCCCCAGATCACTTACACATGGTTGCTCCAAGCGATCTCTGCGCCGGCGTCGCCTTCGTCAACGGCAAGATCATCACGGTGGACGAGTACGACATCGTCGCCGAGGCCGTTGCTGTCAAGGGCGGCAGGATACTTAGGGTGGGCTCAGACGACTACGTCGGCGGGGTCGTCGGCGAGGGCACACAGGTGCATGACCTCGAGGGTCACACCATGCTGCCGGGACTCATCGATAGCCACATGCACCCCGGCTCCTATGGCGTGTTCCTCGTCAGAGGCGTCCCCTGCGGCCCGGACGTGGACACGGTGGACGGGCTCCTCCAACGCATAAAAGCCAAAGCCGACGGCGCTCCACAGGGTAGCTGGCTGCTGGGGTACCGCCTCGACAACATGAAGCTGGGAAGGTACCCCTCACGCTGGGAGCTGGACACGGTCACCCCGGAGAACCCCCTCTACATACAGAGGCGCGACGGCCACGTGGGCGTGGTCAACAGCCTAGCGCTGGAGGCCGCCGGGATAACGAAGGACACACCAGATCCGCCGCACGGCAAGATCATGAGAGACGAATCGGGTGTCCCCACAGGCGTCCTCCTTGAGGCCGCGAAGGACTTGGTCTACGTCAGGATACCCGAGCACACATTGGACGAGTACCTGCAGGGCCTCCCCTTGGTGGTCGAGGAGCTGGTAGCCAACGGCCTCACCACAATCCACGCCAGCATGACTGACTCTACGGAGTTCAAGGCGATGCAGATCCTGCGGCGAACCGGTGAACTGGGCATGAGGTTCTGCGTCCACATGAGTGGTCGCGAGGAGGGGATGCTTGAGAGCCTCATCGCCTCAGGGATACAGACACCGTTCGGGGACGAGTGGCTGAAGATCACCGAGATAGAATGGGTCTACGACACCAGCACCAGCGGGCGCACGGCCGCGTATAACGAGCCCTACGTAGGGGAGCCTGACAACTACGGGATACTCCTGTACGACTACGACGACATAGCTGACAGGGTGAGGAGGGCGCACCTCGCGGGCCTCAGGGTGGGGCTGGACGGCATCGGGGACAGGGGCATCGGCCTGGCCCTCGACGCATTAGAGGCGGCCCTAGAAGAGAAGCCGTGGCCGGATCACAGGCACAGGATAGAGCACTGCTGCTACGTCACGCCCCCCCTCCAAGACAGGCTGCTGGAACTAGGTGTCATCGACGCTTCGGCGACAGGCTTCATTCACGACCTGGGCGACGCCTACCAGAAGCACAGGGGCATGGAGGAGATGAAGTGGATGTGGCCCCACAGGGCCCTCATAGACCGCGGAATCCCGGCGCCGGGGCACAGCGACTGCCCCGTCTGCAGCAGCAACCCGTGGCTCGGCATCTACGGCATGGTGACCCGCAGGTCCAGCGGTGGCCAGGTGCTCTACGCCGGGAAGGGGTGCACCCCGTTGGAGGCCATAAGGGCGTACACCATCGACGGCGCCTACGCCGCACACGAGGAGGACGTCAAAGGAAGCATCGAGGAGGGGAAGCTCGCCGACTTGGTGGTCGTGGACCGGGACCCGCTGACCATCGACCTACGCGACCTGAAGAACGTCCAGACGTTGATGACTATCATCCACGGGGAAGTTGTATACCGCAAGTAGCGTGCTGGGAACCAATCATTTTTTCGATATAGTAAAGAAAAAATGCCTATAGACATACACACAGACAGGTTGAGAGAAGAACTAAGCTGTTCTATCATAGTTTCAACAGGCTCTGTCTGACGGATTGATGCATAAATATTTGGGGACAATTTTGCCCTGTGACTTCACTGCACGATCAATTTGTATAGGTCGGGGCGGCGGTACAACTCGAAGTTGAACACCCCTTCCTTGATCTCCCTACAGAGGTCTAGGTCTATCACGGCGTCTACGAGGTCGTCCTCGTTGACGTAGGACATGGCGACGATCTCGCCAAGCGGTGACACGATCATGCTCTGGCCCATGAGGATGTAGCCTGGCTCCTCCTCTCCGCAGTGTGCGACCCCCACCGCCCATGTGCCGTTCTGGTAGCACCCGGCCTGCATGGAGAGCTTGTTGTGGAACTCCGCCAGCCTGCTGTACGATTTCGCCTTCCTGTAGTGGGTCAACGGCGTGTTCCAGCCGACTATGACCAGCTCCACTCCCTGGATCCCCATGCACCGCCAGGTCTCGGGCCACCGTCTGTCGTTGCAGATGGCCATGCCGACCCTGCAGCCGAAGGCGTCCCAAACCTTGAACCCCGTGTCTCCCTCCTTGAAGTACCTCCTCTCAAGGTGCTGGAACCTTTGCTCAGGCACAGGCTCCGCGGTCCCCGGGATGTGGGCCTTTCTATACTTCCCTACGATGCGGCCTTCGGCGTCGACGAGTATGGAGGTGTTGTACCTGCCGTCTTCGCTTAGCTCAGCGTACCCCAGGTGGAATCCTATGCCCAGGTCCTTGGCCCTGTCAAAGAGGGGCTGCGTGGCGGGGCTTGGCATGGATTTCTCGAAGTATTTCAGAAGCTCTTCGTCCGACAGCAGCATCCTCGGGAAGAATGTGGACAGGGCGCACTCCGTGTAACATACGAGCTGGGCTTTCCTCCTGGCGGCCTCCTCCATAAGGTCTATGAGGCGTTCCACCACTTCCCCCCGGGACTCGTTCTCGTATATGGGGCCGATCTGCGCGGCGGCAACGTGAAGCTTTCGAGGTGATTCATTCAAGGTGAACCGCATCCACCAACCTGCACCCCTAGTCATTTGATGACGAGACCTGTCTCTCAAGGTACTCGTCGTAGTCGGATGCCTCGGCTATCCTGCCTATTATCACGTGATTCGTGACCTTCTTGCAGTTCGGGCATCTTGTGATAGTGGAGGAGTCTATCTCCCATCTTCCGTAGACTCTAGATTCATGCTCGTGTCCGCAGTCTCTGCACTTCAACAGAGCGCTCCAATCTGTGATAATCATTCTCTTCACCGTGTCTCACCTTGAGGGAGCCTGGTCAAGATAGAGCCTCTAACATATACTATCATATGCGAACCTCTTGGATTTTGGTTGACGCCTGACCACGGCTTCACCTCAGCGATCACAACCCGCGGGGCTATATGTATATTTCCCACTAATTCTTAATATATATGCATATGTATCTGATTTAATATAGATTTATTCTAGTTCATTTATACTTATTTTAGAAAGTTATATGAGTGCCGTTCCATTCTCTTTCTTTATGGAAAAACGTAAGATCATGTCCCTCGGCAGCTCCCTCGCCGTCACTCTTCCCAAGGAATGGGTTAAAGAGAACGGCTTGAACAAGGGTGAGACCGTGACCATGACGGTTCAGAGGGATAAGAACCTGCTACTCAGCCCAGATGAAGCCTTCAACTTGAAGCCTAAGAGGGAGCTTCACCTTCTCATAGGGTTCAACGAGGACGATGAGTCCATCATGAGGCAGATAATCGCGGGGTTCCTCAACGGGTACTCCTTCATAAAGCTAACCTCGAACCGGTACTTCACTTCGCAGCAGCAGTCAACCATCAGGGATGTGACCAGCAAGCTCTACATGATGATCATCGAGGCTGAGACGGGCAGCATCACGCTGCAGACGCTCCTGGACGAGTCGAAGGCCTCAGTGATCTCTAGCATTGAGCGGATGCACATCATCACCTACTCGATGTGCAGGGACGTGTTGAGTTCCTTCCACGATATGGACCGGGAGCTGCTTCAAGTGATATACTCGCTGGAGGAAGAAGTCGATAAACTCATGTTTCTCCTGCTCAGGATGATACGGCTGGCGGCCGTCAACCCCTTCCTCGCGAAACAGCTGAGCCTCGACCCCCTCGACTGCCTCGACTACCAGACACTCGTCCACCGGATCGAGCGAATCAGCGACCACATGGCACAGATCTCGCGGAGCATGATCTCCATAATCGACCTAGATATATCCGTGCCGACGGAGATTTACTCGACGATACAGGAGGCCGCTGAGATCGCCTTCACGACATACGATATGGCCGTGAGGGCCTACCTGACGAAAGACGTTAGCAGGGTAAACGAGATAATAGACAACCAGCGGAAGATCGCGGATCTGTATATGAAGATCACGCCTCTTCCCTACTTCGGGAAGCAAAACAACCTTACAGCCCTCTCCCAGATCATAACCATGAGGGAGGGCATCAAGAAGATAAGCCACTACGCGGCCGACATCGCGGAGCTTACCATCGACAGAGTCTACAAGTAGAGCTCTCAACACGCCTAAGGGAACACTGTGTAGCTTAAATCATGGAACTATATGTGGGCTACGTCCTTGGGTTTCGTGTAGAGTTGTCCCAAGGGTGAAGGAAGAAGTCGTGGCATCTAACCCTAATCAGAAGGCGTGCAGAGGTTTAGATACATTATTTTTTAGGGTGGATGCAAGATAAGGGTTTAAATTATGCCGTCTGGGTAAGCATTGGAGTCTCTCTGGAAGCCATGTGGATTTCATGGTATTGCCATTGTTTTTCCTTCCAGCCAGAGAGGCTCAACCTCCAATGCTAACGCGTCAGCGTTGAAGGGCCTTGCCTGGCTGACCTTCGGCGAAGGTATCGGCGACGACTGCGTCAGTGTCGGCGTGGGCTTCTAGCCGGGCGCGGGAGGGGACCTCAGCGCTGTCTTTCTCTCCGACCTCTCCCAGTAGTACTCGTAGAGGTCCGTCGCCCACCCGTGGACCCCAGGGTCGTCGGAGGCGAAGCCCCTGTAGTCCATGCGGTCGTCGGCGCCCGGGAAGCAGATGCCCGCGACCTCCTTCTCCGAGACGGCCAAGAAGACGTTCACCTGGTCGACGACGTTGTTGCAGAACTGTCTCGACCGTAGGGCTTCCCTTAGAATGGGTCCGTTGTCGAACTCCGGCGGTATGACTATGTCCCTGGGCTCGAGGAGCCTGAACTCGACGCCTCTCTGCAGGGCGTCCTCCATGACTGGGATCGCCGTCAGGATGTACCTGTCCGTCATCCTCCAGACGTACTCCTCCGCGTCTCTGAAGGCCTGCTCGATCCTGTGGAAGATGACCATGACGTCGTCCACGTAGGTGCATGGCTCCAGCTCCCCGATGCGGGCGACGAACTCCGGGGGCAGCCGCGTCACGTCGTGGGTCCTGAAGTAGTCTCTGTGGCCGCAGGTGAACCGGAAGCCCCGCAGCTGGTATAGGGACATCAAGCCGTACGGAGTGAGGTGGTGGCTGCCATCCGTGTCCTTGCGAGTCAGCCCCGCGTCGCCTAGCCTGGAGATGTGGCGGCTCGTCTCTTGGGTGGTGAGGTCCAGCTCCCGGGAGAGGCTGGTGACTGTGAGGGGGGTCTCCTTCAACGTGTACAGTATCCTCAGGCGGTCCTCGTTGGAGAACTCGAAGAAGACTTCGCAAAGGGTCTCCAAGCTCGCTTCCTCACAATGTTATATCCTAACTCTGCAGCAACGATATTAAAGTCCCTATAATATACGTTGGGAGCCCTTATGACCATCCCCGGATGCTATCCGGTTGTGAAGCAGTTGAGGCACTCGTTCTCGGTTGAGCTGAAGTCTAAGAAGCACCTGCACCAGATGACGTTGTCGAAGGAGCCCCACGGCGGCGTCTTCTTCGAGGGGGAGCTGGGGGAGATTAGTGAGCTGGAGTTCATAGAGGGGAGGGTCCTGGTCGTGACCGGGGTCAACGGGACTCTGAGGATAGACATCTGTGAGTCGAAGCTCATCGGGGGCCTTACGAAGAACGAAGGCTAGATGTAATGAGGGCTCCTGCGGCCCCACCATCAAAGCTGAATAGATCTTATGAGTAGATACGTGTAACACCTACAAGGCGATTCCATGGGTTCATCGACGCTACAGGAGACCGTCTCCGACGCCAAGGCTAGGTTCCCGCGGCTTGACTTCATCGACTTCACTAGGGGCATAGTGATGGCTGTCATGGCTTGGGATCACGTCTCCAACTTCTGGAGCCAGTACCATGGAGGCGGCGAGGGCATACTGGGGCGTATGCCTCCGTTCCTGAACACAACCTGGTTCCTAGAGAGGTTCGTGAGCCACTTCTGCGCGCCCACCTTCATCTTCTTGGCGGGCACTGTGCTCGCCATCTCGGCGGCCAAGAGACTTGAGAGGGGGGAGAGCGAGAAGGACATCTCACTCCACTTCATCAAGCGGGGGCTTGTGCTCCTCTTCCTTGAGGCCTTCTTCGTGTCGCCCGCGTTCAGCATGCCTTGGACGTACTTCGGCGTCATAGCGTGCATAGGCGTCTGCCTCATCATCTTCAGCGTCGCCCGTAGGCTGCCCTGGAAGGCTATACTGGCGTTGAGCCTCATCATCGTGCTGAACCACCAGTTCCTGGACCTTGGCTTCATACCGACGGAGCCTAACTGGGGGTGGTACCTACGCGTAATACTACATGAGCCCAACTACGATAGGTGGCCATACTTTGGTTTATACCCCATAATACCCTGGGTCGGCGTCATGGGCTTAGGGTGGAGCCTCGGCAGCTACCTCTACGGCAAAGACGTGGAGCAGATAAAGAGGCTGAAGATGCCGTTCGCCGTCGGGGGCGCCGCCTCCATAGCCCTCTTTTTCGCGGTGCGTTGGCTCAACGGCTACGGGAACCTGCTCCCCCGGAGGGGCAGCACCCTCATCGACTGGCTCTACGTGAGCAAGTACCCGCCCAGCGTCGCGTTCCTCCTCTGGACCCTGGGTTGCATGCTTCTCTTCATGGCGCTTGGCCTCCACATCCAGGAGAGGCCGTGGTTCAAGGGCAGGCTATCCGGCGCGCTGCTCACCTTCGGCAGGAACCCTTTGTTCTTCTACGTGACCCATCTGTGGCTCTACAGGCTGCAGTGGCCCGATTATGCACCGAGGTTATATGAGCCGCCTTTCTACCGTTCCCTCCCCGAGTCCCTGTTGTTCTGGGCTGGGGGGCTCGTCGTGCTTTGGCAGCTGTGCATCAGATACGAGAGGCTGAAGAGGGAGTACCCGAAGCCCATACTCCAATATATATAGGGATGAGGTATGGTGGCAGCACTTCTTTCAAGACACCGTGACGCCGTTGTCATACTTTTCGTGGTGGCCTTAGTGACTGGCTTCAACCTCTGGCAGCATAGAGTCGACCCCCCGTTGGGATACAACAGGTTCAACAAGTACGGGTTCAGCTTCTTTTACCCAGATAACTGCGCGTTGAGTGAAGCCGTGGTTTACTTCAAAATGCCGTCATACTGGTTTGGAGACGTCCAAGCCGAGTCCCCGGGTGAGTCGGCTAACATCGTCGGGGTCGTCTGGGGGGCCGGGCAGGCGAGCGGGCTTGAGGAGTTCACCGATCAGATCATAGAGGAGGCGAGGAAAAACAGCGACCTGACAGGCGTCGACGAGGGGGAGTACATGAAGCTCGGGGGCAAACGGGTCTTAAGAAGAAGGTTCGCCCTCACCGGAGGCGGCCTCACTGTCCCCGGTCTGATGGCGGGCTGGGTCAGCCCCGAGGGAAGGATGTTCGTCCTCTACAACGCGAGAGTTGGGGGAGACGAGGCTTGGCTTGTGAACCAGATGAGAGTGATGCTGAGAAGCCTCGAGACCGAGCCACCTGCGAAGCCGAGGAGGCTGGAGTCATACTGGCCGACGGACGGCTGGAGGTACGCTCACCCGAGCGAGGTGGGGATGGACGCCGACACCCTTGACGATATGGTGGAGGACATCAGGCGCAGCGGCCTGGGGGTGGACAGCGCCATGGTCGTCAAGGACGGCTACGTGGTGCTTGATGAGTACTTCGGCGACTACGAGGAGGACGAGCTCCACATCATATACAGCTGCACCAAGAGCGTCGTCTCTACGCTGATAGGCATCGCCATAGACGAGGGCGTCATCGAGGGGACGGACGCCCTCCTGCTCGACCTGTTCCCGGACGCCCAGCCAGAGAACCTGGACGAGTGGAAGCGGGGCATAATCCTCGAGGACATGCTGAAGATGAGCGCCGGCTTCGACGCCAAGGACAGCTGGCTCTACGAGTGGGAGAGGCTCGACGACATGCACGACGTAGACGACGCCGTGCAGTACGTCCTTGACCTGCCCATGGCGTTCGAGCCGGGCAGCAGGTTCGAGTACACCAACGGCGTCAGCCACCTCCTCTCATGCCTCCTAACGGAGAAGACCGGGGTGAGCGCCGCCGAGTTCGCCGAGGAGCACCTCTTTGGCAGGCTGGGCATCACCGAGTACAGTTGGACCGCAGACAACAGGGGCCGCAACTGGGGCTACAGCTCGCTTTACCTGACTCCCCGCAGCATGGCGAAGATAGGGTACCTGTTCCTGAACGAGGGGAAGTGGGATGGGGCGCAGGTGGTGCCCCGGGAGTGGGTGCAGGAAGCCACCAGGCACAGGATCGACGCCAACCTCCGCGACGGTTACGGCTACCAGTGGTGGGTTGACGACGACGGCTACTACCTAGCCCTAGGCTACAAGGGGCAGTTCATCTTCGTCATCCCCGACCACGACGTCGTGGCTGTGTTCACGAGCAGCACCCCGGAGACCTTCGACTACAGCATACAGCTCCCCGAGCGGTTCATCATCCCAGCG
>JAEHCT010000300.1 GCA_020697635.1 Candidatus Bathyarchaeota archaeon | reverse complement strand
AGCCAACCACAGACTACGAACTCAAGCTCTACACCGCTGATGAGTTCGAGGGATTCATAGGGCTCGGCTTCGCAGGGAGCAACCAAGCGAGCTTCTTCTGCAAAGCCCAGCACATAAGGGATGCAGGATGGACGCCAATCAGCAAGACGATCATGCCCGTTACTGTGGGCGAGACCATTCATAAAATTGGGCGCACAACCGAATATACGTCCGGCCAGGTTGTCGATGACTCGGCTTACGGCCGGGTCAACTATGGGGGTTTGAACTATGTGGAGTTCGATGATGTTATCCTTACCACGGCGATGCTTGAGGGTGGCGATAGCGGTGACTCCGCTTGGAAGTCCATAACCATAATGAACTGAAGCCCTTTTTCACATAGATTTAGAAGCATAGCGCGCTAGGGTGTTTAGAAATTAATGCGGCCGTTCCTCTTCTATAGATTAGAGAAAGAGTGAAGATAAAACAAGTGCTAAACTCCATCAACACCAAACACATCCGAAGCCCGCGTAGGCAGAGGCAAACGAGGCTTCATCCTCGGATACAGGGTGTACACCGCCTGCTGCGTCGAGTCGGAGATGCCCCTCGCCTTCACCGTGGTACCGTGTAACGAGAACGACAAGGTCTACTTCAAGCCACTGCTCCAAGCTGTCCACGGGCTCGGCGTAGAGTTCAAGACGGTGCTGGCGGTCGCCCAAGCTGCTGTACGGTGCCGTGAGCCTGGGTTGATGAGGCGTATAAAGCACTTCACGGATTGAGGCTGGTCTTGGATCCTCTCATGGAGGGTGGTCGTATAGATATGACTCCATGTGTACGTGTTGAGAACGCATTCATTGATTGATCCTTGGAGGGTGGGATCTCTGGGTTGCAGCGTGTGGTGTGATAAAGTCGGCTGAGGATGTTTGGCTGATTGTGTTTTTCAGAGGATTTCTAAACACCCTAGCGCGCGACATGCGCTTGTCCGTGTTTTACGAAGCCTCTTCTATTGAGACGAGCTGCATCTCGCACAGCCTCCTGTAGAGCTCGTTCCTCTCGGCCAGCTCGTCGTGAGCGCCCGCGTCCTCTATCCGCCCATCATTGAGGATTATTATCCTGTCGGCGTCCCTCACGGTGGAGACCCTGTGGGTGACGAGGATGACCGTGCGATTCACCATCTCCTCCTTGAGGGTGCTCTGGATATGGGCCTCCGTGTAAGGGTCGACGCTGCTCGTCGCCTCGTCGAAGACCAGTATCCTGGGGTCCGGGAGGAGAGCCCTCCCCAGGCATATGAGCTGACGCTGGCCGTAGCTGAGGTTTGTGCCCCTCTCCTGGATCTCCGTGTCGTACCCGTCCACCAGCCTCATCACGGCGTCGTGGACGCCGACCAGCCTGGCGACCCTGACCATCTCATCGTCGGAGGCCTCGGGCCGCGCAAACTTGAGGTTGGAGGCGATGGTCCCCGAGAAGAGGAGGGGCTCCTGGAGAACGATCGAAACCGTTTTCCTCAGAGTCTTGAAACCGACCTTCCTGAGGTCGACGCCGTCGATCTCCACGGCACCCTCGTCTGGATCGTAGAACCGGCCCAGCAGGTTGATGATCGAAGTCTTCCCCGCCCCCGTGGGGCCGAAGATGGCCAGTCGCTCCCCCGGCTGGGCCTCGAAGGAGATGTCCCGGAGGACGGGCTGCCCCTCGACGTAGCTGAAGCTCACGTCCCGGAACTGGAGGTGCCCCTCGACCTTGGCCAGTTCGATGGCGTCCGGGGACTCAGTGACCTCGGGCTGTATATCCAGCACCGTGAACAACCTCTCGGCGCCGGCGAGGGCGCTCTGTATCTCCCCGTAGAACATAGCCAGGTTCTGGATGGGGCCGAAGAAGCTGGTGGAGTAGTCGGAGAACGCAACGAGCTGTCCGAGGGTCCTCGCGCCCAGAATCACCTGCTGCCCGCCGAGGTACCATATCGCCGCAGTCATTATGGAGCTGAGCACCGTGACAGTGCCCGTGAAGGCCACCGACACCGTCTCCGCCCGTATCTGCGACTGCATGTTCTGCTCGTTCAC
>JAEHCT010000299.1 GCA_020697635.1 Candidatus Bathyarchaeota archaeon | reverse complement strand
AACGCGTTCTCCAGCACCCAGTGGCCCGCAGCCTCCTCGTCGATACCGTCCCTGATGAGCATCCTCTCGTCGTCGGTGAACTGGAAGATCAGCTTTGAACCGAAGGCCTCCTGCAGGTGCCTCGTGAACGTCCATGGGACTAGGTGCCCAAGGTGCACTGGTCCTGAGGGGCCTCTGCCAGTGTACAGGGCGAACCTTCCGCCGCCCTCGTGGTAGTCGAGTATGGTGTCTAGGTCCCTGTGGCTGTAGAAGACGCCCCTCCGGAGCATGTAGTGGAGCCTACCCGTGTGCCGCCGAACCCTCTCCAGCAGCCCGGGGGTTATGGGCTCGGTGCCGAACCGTTCCATGAGCCCGTCGTAGTCGATCTCCCCGTTTACCTCCCAGGGGGTGATGACGGGTGCTTCCTTACCTGCCACAATAGAGCGTCGTCACCTCACTCCACAGGCTTGATGAGGAAGTCGTCCAGGACGTGCTTGGCCTTCTCCCGTTTCGCCTGGAAGTCCACGAGGAACGCCTTCACCCGTTCCGCAAGCTGCTTCTTACACTCCCCGCAGATGAGGGAGCCCGATTTGCAGGCCGACTCTCGCTCCATCAGGGCCTCGTCGTCGTTCTCGAAGAGGAAGTAGTAGTAGGCGTAGACGTTGCATACGTTGGGTCTGCCCCCTAGCTTATGCTGCTCCTCGATGGTGTCCCTGCCGCCGGTGAACGCGCTCATCACCTTCCTTGCCGCCGTTTTCGGCGGGTCCGTCGTGAATATCGCGGTCTCTGGCTGACTCGCGCTCATCTTGCCGCCCTCCGCGAGGCCGGGCAGGAACTTGGCGTGGATCTGCGCCGGCTTGTAGTAGCCCAGCTTCTCGGCGATGTCCCTCGTCACTCTCCAGTAGGGGTCTTGGTCTATGGCGGCGGGTATGAGGCACGGTATGTTGGCGCCCTCCCGGTTGCTCTGGAGGAAGCACGTCATGGCCTGGAGCGCCGGGTACCAGATCATGCCTATGTTGTCGCTGTCCTGGAACCCGAACACCGCCTTGGCGGTGCTGTAGGTGACCCGCTTCGCCACCCTGAGCCCGATCTTGTAGAGGTGCTGTATGTGCTCGGTGTCGCTGAATATGTGGGTCTTACTTGGGTCGAGGCCGCAGGCGATGACGTCTAGGGCGTTCTCGTAGGTGTAGCCTATGGTCTGCTCCAGCTCAAGGTGGTCGTTGAACAGGTACTTCTCGTCGTCGGTCATCTGGAAATAGAGGTCGGCGTCGAAGGCGTCCTGGAGGTACTTGCAGAAGAACCAGGGCAGCAGGTGGCCCAGGTGGACGTGCCCCGACGGGCCTCGGCCTGTGTAGAGGCCCACCTTGTTGCCTTTCTCGTACTCGTCCAGCCACCAATCCGTGTCCCTGTGACTGATGTATACTCCCCGCCGGAGCTGCATGTGCATGTATCCGGCGTGATTGGCGATGCGGTCCGCGATGCCCTGGGTCATGTGCTGGACACCGAACTGCTCTATGAGCTTTCCGTAGTCGATGTCGCCGGTCACTGCCCAGGGCGTCACCACCATTTCCTGTCTGTCTTGATCCGTCATGCCTGGCTCTCTCCAATTACATCCAGCGTCGTCGCTGGTTCAGGTTTATTGTTGGGACTAGGGTGGCGTTTAGAAACTGAGTCCTCCGCTAGGAGGAGCCTGTCCAGTCCGAGTGATACACACTCATTCCCCCGTCTCCGTACCATGGAAGGTGCCAGAGGCTTTTAAAAATGTATTCGTCACCCGGCGATACGCTTGTACATGGAGACGCAGTCCACGTACTCGCCGCGGTACTTGATGCCCCCGGGGAGCCTGCCGTACTCCCGGTAGCCCAGCCTCTCGTAGAGCCTCATCGCGGGGCTGATGCCGTAGACCTCAAGGTACAGTATCTCGACGCCGAGTGCCTCCGCTTGGTTCTCCAGCTCCCTCATCATCTCCGAGCCTATGCCTTGACCCCAGTACTGTTTCCTAACAAACACTCCTAACCCTGCGGTGTGTTTTTGGCGGCCGCTCCGTTTCCTCGC
>JAEHCT010000298.1 GCA_020697635.1 Candidatus Bathyarchaeota archaeon | reverse complement strand
GTTCGACCTCATATGGATACTCAAGGACCAGCCAGACAGCCAGATGGACGCCGACATAGCCGAGCACATCCTCGGGCTCCACAGAGTGCTGACGTCGGCGGAGGCCCCGCTGAGCATGGAGCTCCTCAAGAAGTACATCAGCTACGCCAAGAAGGTCAACCCCATCATCACCGACGACGTCATCGAACGCTTCAAGGACTTCTACGTAAAGATGAGGAACGCCAGCGTAGAGGGAGGCGAAGCCGCCGCCATAGCAATCACAGCCAGGCAGCTAGAGGGCCTCGTCAGGATCGCCGAGGCCCGCGCCAGGGCCCACCTCCACGCCGAGATAAGCGTCGAGGACGCCGAGGCAGCCATCAACCTCATGCAGAAGAGCCTGGAGCAGGTGGGCATCGACGTCCAGACAGGCCAGATAGACATAGACATACTGTACTCGGGCAAGCCGCGGAGCCTCCAGAACCAGCTCCAGAAGCTGCTGCAGGTGGTCAGCGAGATGGAGAGGGTGAGCGGAAGCGTCCGCGACGACGACATCTACGACACGCTGCAGAGCGACCACGGCATAGGGAGAGCAGAGGCCGCCAGGCTCCTCGGGGTCCTCATGAAGGACGGCACCATCTACTCGCCGAGGCCCGGCTACTACAAGCGCACCAGCTAGCCCTTTGTTAGTACCTGAGCCTCTTGTCCACCTGGTTCACGGGAGGCTCCCCCCGCTTCACACGGAGAATGTTCTCCACCATTATCTTCAGCCCCGCATCGGAGCGGCTGTCACTGGAGACGATGTTGTGGGGCGTGCATATTACGTTGGGAAGCTCCCAGAACGGATACTCTGAGGCCTGCTTCCCCTCCGGGTTCCACAATGGGTCCCAGAAGTGGGGCGTCCACCAGACGTCTAGGGCGGCGCCCGCTATCCGCCCCTCACTCAGGGCTCTGTAGAGGGGCTCCTCCTGGATGAGGGCCGCCCTCGCCACATTCACTATGTAGGCCGTAGGCTTCATGACCCGCAACTCCTCTTCCCCGATCATGCCCCTGGTATCGGGGGTCAGCGGGGTCGTGACGACGACGAAGTCCGACTCGGACATCACGTGCATCAGGTCGTCGGGAGTCCCCAAGAAGTCCAAGCCCATAGCCTCGGCGAGCTCGTCGTCCCTGCGACGCTTCACCGCCAGCACCCTCATACCCATGCACTGAAGCATCCTGCCCACCTCCCGCCCGATGCTGCCGAAGCCCACTATGCCTACTTTCCTGCCGCTCAGCAGGACACCGCGCCCGACACCCCTTCCCTCCATGAAGCTGCCGTGCCTCTGGATCACCTTCTTCGCCAACGCGAACACCAGGGCCACGGCCCCCTCGGCTAGTGGCCCCGGGTTGGAGCCCGAGGTGTTCGTCATCCACGTCTCCTCCCTCAGGGCGTCGAAGGGCATGTCATCCACGCCTGCCCCCGTCTTCTGCAGAAGCTTCAGCCTGGGCGCCGCGAGAGCCACCTCGGGGCTCAGCCGGGTGGCCACAATGACCTCGGCGTCTTCCGCGAGCCCAATGAGCTCGTCGTCTGTGCCTGTAACGGGGCTCAGCACCTCGACGTCCTCCGGGAGCCGTTCACGTATCCGCTCAGCGAGGCCAGGGCTAACTACGAGAACCTTCATAACGATCAATGGTGTAATCGCAGCCGCGGCTTTTAATCTGAACCCCGGGACAGTTTCAGCCGCCCCTCAACTCGTAGGCGCTCCACCTCCCTTTTAATCGGAGACCCCACACACAACACACATGGCGCACCGACGCGGCCTAGCCATCGATCCATTGCTGTTCCTATTGAAGTCTGACGACCCCTTAGTGAGGTACAACGTGGCGAAGCACCTGCTCAAGGCCGGAGAAACCGAGCTGGCAGCCTCAAGGAACGCCTTGAACGCCGACGCGAGGATAGCGTCCATGATAGAGGAGTGCACGCGATGGCCCGACGCCCCCCTGAAGAGACACAACGACGCGGGTCACCCGCTGCACAAGATCGAACTCCTCGCGGACTTCGGGCTCACGAAGGACGACAAAGG
>JAEHCT010000297.1 GCA_020697635.1 Candidatus Bathyarchaeota archaeon | reverse complement strand
AGCTCCCTAGTCTCGCCGTCTATCTTGACCTTCAAAAAGGTTCACCCACAAATACGGTGGACCGTAAAGATATGAATCTACTTCAGCACCTTGCCGGTCTTCCGGTACCAGAGGTAGAGGTCCAGCTCGCCGGGGGCCATGCCGAGCCGGCGGGCCACTTTCTCGAGGATGCCCTCGTAGGCGTGATAACGCCTCTTGGTGAGTCCCTTCCTAGACTTCTCCTCCGTGATGAGGCCGTGCTCCACCATGTTGCTTAGGATGTGACGGTCTATGATGGCGAGGCCGAAGTAGCCCACGTTGCGGAGGTAGTGACTGGACTCCTTCCAGCCCAGGCCTTTTATGTTCTTGACGAGCCACTCCCTGGCGTCCTTGAGGTCATCGAACCCCTGAATGACGCCCTTGATCCTAGGGGCCAGCCCCCGGGTGTCGTAGATGTACTCGGCGCGCCTGTTGGCGAACCTGTGCCCCTCCTCGACGAGGCACTCCCTGACGTCCTCGACTCTGCCCTCCATGAGGGCGCCGTCGCGGAGGGCGTCGACGCAGCGCTGCCCCATCAACGCGCTGCTGTACGCCGTTAGCAGACAGTAGACGAGCTCCTCGTACCACTTCTGGCTGCCCATCTCGTGGACACGCCTGAACTCGTCCATGCGGTCCTCCACCATATTCCTCACCCGGGGGTTCGTGGTGAGTTCCCTGACCTTCTCGGCCATTGCTTCTACGCCAGGGTGGTCGCCCAATGTGGATTGCATCCCTGTTCATTTGGGGGCCGCGGGCTTTAAACCATGTTGACTCTCTCATCAGAGTCAAGAATTCTTCTAAATATATGTCAGAGGCTACTCTCGATCAATATTCTCGGGTAGCCCATATGAAATTCGAGAACGCAGAGGTAAAGCTTAGAGCGCTGAAGAAGCTTCCGCGCATACAGACGCCTGGTGTAGACTTCCCTGAGGTGCAGGAAGGCCGCGAGTTCGTGACCTGGTTCTGGGTCGCCCAAGAGCTGGTGGGGACTGGCCTAGCCGAGTACTCAGAGCCAGCTGTCACCCCGACAGAGTGGACCCAGATCCACTTCAAGGAGCGGATCAACCCCGCGGGGCCGCCCAGCCCCCTTCCCGAGTACTTCTACGAGCGTGCCTTCCAGAGCTTTTCTCAAGCCAAGGACGACCCGGAGAAGGCCGCTCAGCTCAACAGGATGAGCGCGCGGTACAGAGAGATACTTGAGTCGAGGATCGGCCGCGTCATGAGGCTGGCGTCGTCGGAGGCAGTTTCATCCACCTCTGCGCTCTCGAAAGATGAGGCCGACTTATACGAGAACATTAACCGAATAGTCACGGCTTGGCGTGACAGAATGAGGGCGCTGGGGGCGGAGTAGTTGGCACGGCAGGATACATTCGAGGAAGCCTTCATCCGTTTCATAGAGGACTTCATGGACGCCGAGGAACGGTATAAGTACGACCAGGCCATAGGCGAGATGGCCGTAAAAGGCACCAAGAGCCTCATAATCGACTTCACCGACGTCTACACCTTCGACATGGAGCTTGCGCGTGTCATACTCGACGACCCCGAGAGCCTCACCCCCATCTTCGAGTCCGTGGTCAGGAGTAAGCTCCGCACCAGGGACCACATCTACGCTGAGAGCTTGGACAGGATCAACGTCAGGTACAGGAACCTGCCCGCCGAGACCCCGCTCCGTCGCATAGGCGCTGACCACATCGGCCGCCTGATCATGGTTAACGGCATCATCGTCCGAGCCAGCAGCGCCATGCCTCTCGTCGTCAAGGCAACGTTCAGGTGCTCCGTCTGCGGCGAGATGAACCACATCGAGCAGAGCGGCCAGACCATTCAGAAGCCCCAGAAGTGCCTCGCCTGCGACAACAGGAAGGGCTTCGAGCTCGTCCCCAGGAAGTCGGTGTTCATAGACAGCCAGAAAGTCAGCATACAGGAGCGGCCCGAGGACCTTCCCCCAGGCCAGCTGCCGCGGAGCATCCAAGTGGAGCTCAAGGACGACCTCGTGGACATAGCCCGCCCCGGCGACAGGATCACCCTCA
>JAEHCT010000296.1 GCA_020697635.1 Candidatus Bathyarchaeota archaeon | reverse complement strand
TAAACATGTGCCCCGACGGCGTCCTGTCGGCGCTGAAGCTCCTTGAGGCGCTGGGAGAGACGGAGACGACGCTGGAGGAGTTCGTCGGGCGGGCGCCGAGTTACCCCCTCGGGAGGGCAAAGCTAGAGTGCCCGAACGCCCTCAAAGGTAAGGCCATGGCGGCCATCTCTAAGAGTTACGCCGACGGCATCAAAGGTGTCCGTGGGGTCAGCACGGTGGACGGGGTCCGCCTGGGGCTGGAGAGCGGCTGGGCGTTGATCCGGCCGTCCGGGACGGAGCCCCTCATAAGGGTGACCGTGGAAGGTAGAAGCAGGGAAGACATGGAGACCCTGATGGAACAGGCCAAGGACCTGGTTAAGAAGGTGTTAGGTGGTTTGAATTGAAGGCGGTGATACTCACGGCGGGGAAGGGCACGAGGCTCAGGCCCCTGACGGATGGTTGCCCCAAGCCCCTGCTGCTAGTCGGCGGGAGGCCGCTCCTGGAGTGGCTCATACTCAGGGTCAGGGAGGCGGGCATAGAGGACATACTCTTAGTGACCAACTACTTGGAGGACATGATCAAGGAACAGTTCGGGGACGGCTCGGGTCTGGGGGTGAAGATCAGCTATGTCACCCAGAGGGAGACCTGGGGGACAGCCGACGCTTTCAACTCGGCCATCGAGTGGGTCGGGGCGGAAAGCTTCATGGGGCTCTACGGCGACCACTTCGTCTCCGAGGGCACCCTGAAGGGGATACGGGACGCCCACGTGGAGAGCGAGGTCACGGTCACCGGGCTCAGGGTGGAGGACCCGAGCCAGTACGGCGCCTTCAAGCTCTACGGCGACGTCGTCACCGGGGTGGTGGAGAAGCCGCCCAGAGGAACAGAGCCCAGCAAATACGCCAACGTGGGCATCTACGTGTTCCCGGCGAAGGTCTTCAGCTACATCGCCAAGACCAAGAAGAGCAGCCGAGGCGAGTACGAGATCACAGACACCATGCAGCTCATGATCGACGACGGCATGACCCTGCAGATGCACGAGATACATGAAGGCGACTGGCTGGACATAGGGCTCCCCTGGACCCTGCTGGAGGCCAACAGGCGAGCCATGGCGGGCCTAGAGACCAAGATAGAGGGTACCGTCGAGAAGGGAGTCCACATGCAGGGCCCCGTGTGGGTCAAGAAGGATGCCCGTGTGCGTTCCGGGGCGTACATCGAGGGCCCGGTGATCATCGGGGAAGAAGGCGACGTGGGTCCCAACTGCTACCTCCGGGCGGACACCTGCCTGGGCAGAGGCGTCCGTATAGGCAACGGCTGCGAGGTGAAGAACAGCATAATAATGGACGGCACCCACGCGGCCCACCTGAGCTACCTGGGGGACAGCCTCATAGGCGCCGGCTGCAACCTGGGCGCCGGCACCATAACGGCTAACCTCCGCTTCGATAAATCCGACATCGAGGTCACGGTGAAGGGGGAGAGGATGAGCAGCTGTCGCCGTAAGCTCGGAGTCATCATGGGCCACGGCGTCCAGACGGGTGTTAACGTGTCCATCCACCCCGGCGTGGTCATAGGCAGCGGCAGCTGGATAGCGCCGGGGATCACAGTGCAGAGAGACATCAAGGGCGGCGTCATAGTGTACAAGATGCCGAGGCTGGAGGAGAGGCAACGCTAGCAGCCCATCACATTTATTATCCTCCGCACATGAAATCAGACCGGAAATGGAGCGCGACGAGTTCAAGAAAAGGTTCCCAACCCTCGCCAAGGAGATGGAGAAAGGCAAAGGCAAGGCAGACCTCGAGTTCGAGGTGAAGCCGCCGAAGCCCCAGCGCAGGTTCGCGGGCTACGACCCCGACGCCATAGACTTCATCAGGCGGTGCAGCGGCGAGGAGGAGGCCCTCGAGATCATCGAGTACCTTAGGGGCAGGGAGGAGATATCCGTCGAGGAGGCCGAGCGGTTGTGTAGACAGCTGGAGGAGGAGGGCCTCAGGAGCTTCGGCTCGATGAAGGAGCCAGGCTACTACGAGCGTGGGGGCTAGCTCTTAGCCCTGGGGAGCAGCCATTCACCAGAACAGAACTGGATTC
>JAEHCT010000295.1 GCA_020697635.1 Candidatus Bathyarchaeota archaeon | reverse complement strand
AAGGGAATCTTGTCTCGAAAGAGTGTGAAGGCCGCGGTAAGGAAGCACTGGTTGAAGATGCTGCCTCTCCTCGTGGTCGCTTACTTCTTCCTCGGGTTCCCACCGGGATTACCTTCGAGTGGCTCTATCGTAGCTGACTTCGAGAAACGTAGTTATCAGAACAGCGACAGGGTCAGGGCCATCTTCTACATCGAGAACAATCTACCCATACCCATCAGGGTGCCAGGCTACAACGAGGCAAGATACGCGGTGACGAAGGACGGAGAACAAATCGGATCAACCGTGGGCGACGCAGTCACCGATACCTCAGCGGGCTCCATCTACCTTCCCCCGAAATCACGTGAACAAATATTCTTTGGCCATGTATTCACTCCTGCGGAGCCTGGAATCTACGAGTTCCGGGTGACGCTCTATCATGATGGGACACAAGTCAACCGCGGAATGGATGTGATAGTGGTACATCCTCAGGTACGCGAGCTGTCTGAACCTGAGAGGCAGGTGGTCCGGGAGACCCTCATGATAGCTCTGGTCGAGGGCAAGATACCGGACTACGAGCTGATTATAGAGAACGACCCGATGGTGGTGTCGAGTGAGAACCTGGGCAACTATAACCCAGAACTCGAAGGCTTCAGCTTCCTTGTCCTGTCCCCTGAGGAGATAGAGGACAGGCTACTAACGAAGGGAAACTATCTCTACCTGAGGTTCAAACGTATCACCATGTTAAACGACAACATAGCAGCAGTGGAGCTCGATAACAGGTGGGTTAGGGGCGTATACGGTGGCGTAGGGTACCTCTCCGGCGGCGGATTCACGTTATATCTAAACAGGGTAGACGAAGGCTGGGAGTACGAGATAACCAGCATGTGGATAGCGTGAGCCATGGGGTTAACGTTATGACTTCGTAGCATGCATTGAATTTCCATGCTTGACTGGGTGGACAGGAACGGCAAGCTGCTCCTCGCGGTGAGGCCGCTGCAGTCCTTCGCGGCCAGCTTCGTCAGCATCTTCTTCGCGGTCTACCTCAAGTCCCTTGGGCTGCCGCTGTGGCAGATCGGCCTCGTGCTCACCGGCGGCCTCACCGTGTCGACTCTGTTCAACCTCGTCGCGGGCTTCCTAGCTGACAGGGTTGGACGGAGAAGGATGCTCGTCTTCTTCGGGCTGCTCTCTGCTGCAGCTGGCTCCGTGTATTTTGTCTCCTCGTATCCTCCTCTCCTCGTCGCCGTGGCCGTGGTCTCCTCCATAGGGTACAGGGGCGGCTTCGGGGCCGCGCAGCTGCTTGAGAGAGTCATACTTGCTCAGAGCTGCGCCGACGATAGGCGGACGAGGCTCTACGCGATCCGCAGCACAGGGGGCTCGGTGGCGACCGCCGTGGGTTCCCTGTTCACCGGCTTCGTGGTGATCCTACAGGGCTGGGGGTTCACCGAGCCCGCCTCATACCGCCTTATGTTCGGGGTGTACGCGCTGCTGAACGTCGCTGTGGTTTTCCTGTACTCGCTGCTTGATGAGGAGGCTGAGATCGAGGTGGAGCACGAGGAGCAGGCGCCCCTGAGCCCCGAGACCAAGAGGTACGTGGTCCTCCTCTCGGTGCTTTTCAGCATGGACGCGCTGGGGGGCTCCTTCATGACCCATAGCCTCGTGGCTTACTGGTTCTTCGAGCGGTTCGGGCTAGGGATGGACGTGATCGGCGCCATCTTCTCGGCGTCGAGCCTACTCGCCGCGGCGAGCTTCATGCTTGCGGCCCGGATAAGCGAGAAGATCGGCCTCATCAACACCATGGTGTACAGCCACCTCCCAGCCAGCATCATGATGGCCCTAGTACCCTACATGCCTGACCTGCCGACATCCCTCTCCCTGTACCTGGGGCGTAGCCTGTTGAGCCAGATGGACGTACCCACTCGGCAGTCATACACGATGGCTATAGTGAAGCCAGAGGAGCGCAGCCGCGTCCAGGGACTCATCAACCTGCCACGGAGCTTCATCCTGGCCGTCGGGCCCAGCATAGCCGGCTACATAATGCAGTTCGTAGGCCTCTCGCTACCTTTCCTCTTGGCGGGGGCGATCAAGGGACTCTACGACGTACTCC
>JAEHCT010000294.1 GCA_020697635.1 Candidatus Bathyarchaeota archaeon | reverse complement strand
TCTTGATGAGCCCCTTGGCTGCGTCTCTGATGCTCATGTTGATGTCCGCGTAGTTGTGTGTGGTGGCTACGATGAGGTTGACCTTCTCCACGAGGGCATCCTCCGTCAGCTTATAGTGATGCACAAGCACGCCTCGCGCAGCCTCTATGACGCCGACTCCCTCACCGGGCTCGCCGACGGGGTTCCTCAGGTCGGTGTCGGTGATCTGAGGGTCCAACGATAGCTCCAGAGTACGCTCACAAGCATGGAGGAGCTCCACGAGTCTAGCCCAGTGGAAGGCGAGGGTGGACTGAACCGGCCTGCCTCCGAGGGTCTCGTACATCCGTTTATACTCCTCGTTGGCTAGGGGCGTCGCCATGCCTTCGGCGGCGTTGAGCCTGCCGAGGGGCCCGACGCGGTAGACGCCGCTGTCGGGGCCGTCTGTGAACCCATTCCAGCCCACCTCCTTCAGATATGTGCACTTGCTGTAGGTCCAAGGCTCCACGTGCTCGACGATCTTGTCTAGGTACTGATGGGCCTGGAATCTGTCGAACTCCTTGCCCTTCTGGTCGGTTACCCTGATGTCGCCGTCGTAGAAGTTGACGTGGTTGTTCTTGTCCACGAGGCCCATGTTGTAGGTGTCCAGCTGGTAGTGTTCGCTGAGGATCAAGTTCACGTAGTCCTGGTTAGCCAGCACAACGTCGTTGAAGACCTGCAGCGTGAACTTTGCGAACTCGACGCTGCTCCGCGCCATGTCCTCGATCAGCTGCCGCTCCTCCTCGTTCAGCCCCTTGCTGATGCCGCCCGGTATGCAGCACGTCGGGTGCGTGGCCTTGCCGCCGAGAATCTCGGTGATCTTCTGGCCGTACGCCCTGTGCTTGATCACCTCCTTCCCCACGTCGAGACCCACCTTCTCCAGCACGCCGAAGATGTTCCGCTTCGCGGCCGGCGCGTCTGGCCCGACCACGAAGTCTGGGGCGCCGAGGAAGTAGAAGTGGAGCGTATGGTCGTAGATGTAGTAGCCGGTATACTGGAGCTCCCTGAGCTTCTTCGCGGTCCCGGTGGGCTCCACGTTGAACGCCGCGTCAAGCGCCTTCGCCGCCGCCTGGTGGTGGGCGACGGGGCATACGCCGCATATCCGGGGAGTTATTATGGGCATGTCCTCGGCCCTTCGGCCCTCGCAGAACCTCTCGAAACCCCTGAGCTCAGGTATCTGGAGGTACGCGTTCTCGACGTTTCCCTGGTCGTTGAGGAATATCTCTATCTTGCCATGGCCCTCAAGCCGCGTGATCGGGTCTATCGTTATCCGCTTCACTTCTTTATCCTCCTGTGTATGATGCTGTCGGCAAGCGAGTACTTGTAGAACGTGCCGACGGGGTCTTTTAGCTGTTCCATAATCTCCTCGGGGTCGAAGCCTTCCTCCTTCTCGGACGCCAACCCCAGGACGGTGGAAAGAGCCGACATCATGGCCGAGCCCTGCTCGATGGCTCCCGGGCACGGCCCTCCGCAGCCGGTGCAAGGCATGTTAGCCTTGATACACTGGGCCTCGCATCCAGCCCGCGTCGCCGGGCCCATGCAGATGAAGCCCTGCTCGAGAAGGCATTTGTCGGGCTCAGGCTCTTCGTAGATGATGCGCTTGATCTCCGTGATCTGTTTATCCTCTTTCTCGCGTGGGCACTGGTCGCAAACTGAAAGCTCCGGCGCGATTATCGACCCCACGGGAGGAAGGTTGCCCTCGGCTATCGCCTGGACGGCGGCCAGCACCAGCGGCGTGGGTGGCGGACAGCCGGGCAGGTAGTAGTCGACGTCGACGACCTTGTTCAGCGGCATAACGGTGTCGTAAAACCTGGGGATGGTGATCCGTCCCTCGGGCACCTCCACCTCGGTGGTTGGGACGTGCCTTGGCTTGTTCGGCGTCGAAGGACTGGACAGGTAGGCCCTGTCGAAGACCTGCTCACGGTCGGCCAGGTTGGCTAGGCCGGGTATCCCGCCTGTGTAGGCGCAGGACCCGAAGGCGACCAGCGTCTTGGATTTCCTCCGCAGTAGCTTGGCGAGGTGTTCCTGCTCCGAGTTCCTGATGGCTCCGTTGAAGAAGAGGATGTCCATATACCC
>JAEHCT010000293.1 GCA_020697635.1 Candidatus Bathyarchaeota archaeon | reverse complement strand
CCTTAACCGAAAGAATCCCCAGAAACGTCCAGAATTAGCTGCAATATACGTAAGAAACGTATAGGTGACCAATGAATCAAGACAGAGACGCAGACACAGAAAACGCTTGTACCAAGTAACTGGCAACAAGGTTTACGCGTTTATTTCAACAGGTGGCGCCGGGTGAGGGATTCGAACCCTCGTGCGCTTAACGCGCACTGACTTAGCAGGCCAGCTCCCTACCAGGCTAGGAGAACCCGGCAACCAAACACATAGCACCCCGAGACCGTTTTAAACATTATTCTCTGGAGAAAACCCTCCTACCGCCGACGAAAGTCATCTGGCACTCCCAGCCCAGCAGCCTCTCCGGCTCCACCCCAAGCGGGTTGAAGTTCCAAACTGCCAAGTCCGCGTACTTCCCCACCTCGATGCTACCCACCTTGTCCTCCATGAAGCAGTGCATCGCCGCCGATAACGTGTAGAAGCTCAACGCATCCTCCGCATTCACCGCCTCCCCTGTGCCCAGGGTCACGCCCCTAATCGTCTTCCGAGTAACGCTTGCGTAGAGCCCCACGTTTGGTAGAGGCTGAGTAACCGTGGCGTCGTGGCTGATCCCCACCTGTATCCCGCGCTCCATCAGTGTCCTTACCGGCATACACATCTCGCAACGCTCAGCCCCCAAGGCTTCGACGAAGCTGTCGCCGAGGAAGTAGAGAAACGGCGTCTGTGTGTTCACCATGACGCCCAGCTCCAATATACTACTGAGCGCGTCCTCCGACGGGAAGTAGCAGTGGACTATCTGGTGCCTCGGGTCCGGCCTAGGGGTCTTCCTCTGCGCGTACTCGTATGCAGCCAAGGCGACGTCGATGGCCTTGTCCCCTATGGCGTGGATGGCCACCTGGAACCCGTTGACGTGGCCTAGGTGCACCATCTCTTTGAGCGCCTCCTGCTCTATCATCTGGACGCCGTGCATATCCGGCGGGTCCCTGTACCCCTCGTAGAAGAGCGCCGTCCTGGGGCCTACGCCTCCGTCCACGGCCATCTTGAGGCCGATGATCCTGAGCACGTCGTCGCCGCCCACCGCGTAGTTTTCCACAGCCTTTCTAGCCTCGTCGAGGCTCCTGAGGAACCCCACCTGGAGCAGGGTTCGGATGGTCAGCTCCCCCTTCCCATGGCTGCTCCTGTAAGCCTCGATATCTTCCGTCAAGATCCCAGGCTCGATGATGGTGGTGAACCCCACCGAGTGGTAGTCGCTGCACGCCTGCTTGATGGCCTTCTCCTTGTCCTCCAGCGTCCACCTTATGGCGTCGGTGACGAGCGTCGTGGCCCTGCCTCTGAGGAGGCCGGTGGGCTCTCCACTCTCGTCCCTCTCGATGACGCCGAACTCGGGGTCGGGCGTGTCCTTCGTTATTCCCGCTATCTCCAAGGCCCTGGTGTTGGCGACACCCATCTGGAACACTCGTTTGATGTACACAGGGTTATCTGGGCTGAAGGGGTCGAGGTCGTACCGTGTGGGGAACCGCCTATCCTTCAGGAGGGTCTCGTCCCAGGCATGGCCCAACATCCACTGGCCCGAGGAAGCCTCTCGGACCTTCTCCTCCATTATGCCCTGGATGTCCTTGATGCTCTTCGCCTCGGGGTACCTTATGTCGGCGACGAACGCCGACGAAATGCCTTGCTCCAGCATGTGGTCGTGGGTGTTTACCAGGCCTGGCGTCAAAACTCGCCCCGCGAGATCGATAACCTCGGTCATAGGGCCGATGAGGCGCGTCACCTCGGGCTCTGAGCCGACGATCACAACCTTGCCGTCCTTGACGGCCACGGCTTCCGCTGTTCTCCGCTTCGCATCCATCGTGACCACTGGCCCGTTCTTTATAACAAAGTCTGCGAAAGACATGAAAAAATAGAAGGGCTAGAGGTATTTAACGCCTTGAATCTACTTGTCCAGCCTGTACACCGAGTCCTCGGTGCCTATGTAGGCGAGGTCGACATACCCTATGAATAGTCCCGTCTCTAGCAGTCCCTGGACGCTATGCAGCCTCCGGTTCAATTCCCTAGGGTCTGCGATATACCCGAAAAGAGCGTCCACCAGGTTGTTCCCGTTGTCCGTCACAACCG
>JAEHCT010000020.1 GCA_020697635.1 Candidatus Bathyarchaeota archaeon | reverse complement strand
CGCTGGGGATTAGTACGCCGTTCTCGTCCGGGAGGTCACCTTGGAGGAGTATTCCCCCAAGGTTCACGGTTTCGCCCTCATACGAGTCTACGCCGACAACGCCCATCACAGGCTCCCCTAGGATCCAGATGTATGGCCTACGCTGAGGGTCGTTCTCGGCTTTCGGTGAAAGGTACTCCACCTCTGGGTTGGAGGTGAGCCAGTCCATCTCCGCCTCGGTGAGGAGGATGAAGGTTGGATCGCTCCGGCTCCACGATCCATCCCTTATGGAGGCCCCCTCCCACTCGCCTTTCTTCGGATAGGTGTCCTCGATGATGCCGTACCCCTCCGAGAAGCTTGTGAGCGTGACGAAGCTCATCACAAGGAGGGTGATGGAGACCAGTGTGAGGATGAACCTCAGCCTCCGCCGCCTGAGGCTGCGCTTGGCGATGCTGAAGACGGGTATGATCAGGTTCCTAGTGTGGACCCTGCCTCCTGAGCCGACGCTGAAAAACCTTGGGAGTATGATGCCGAGTAAAGAAAGCGCTATTACAGCCGCGACGCAGACGGAAGCGAAGTCGCTTAACGCTATTATCCTCGAACCCGGGTAGAACAGGTACAGCGTAGCCAGGCTTCCCGCGGATAGTACTGCGTCGACGCCGAGCCGCGTCACCCCGTCAGCCAGCAGGTAACCAGCCATAAGCGACGCTGCTGCTAGGAAGATGATCAGTATGTACACGGACAGGCTGGCGTCCCTGTACATGCCGTCAAGCTCCCCCAGGGTGTGGTCCAGGGTTATGTAGCCCTTCTTTAGGGAGTCGTAGCTCTCGGTGTACTGCCCCTCCTCGTACAGTTTCCTTGCCTCGGAGACCTGCCGCAAAGCGGTGCCGTAGGCTCCCTCCTGTTTGGTTAGGTAGAACCCGTATCCTTTCATCTCCTCGAGCCCCCTATCCAAGGCGATCTCGGCGTCTGAGGCGATCCTCAAGTTCAGGAGAAGGCTGTACTCTCGTACGTCGAGAACCGCTACCCCTCCCCTAGGCGCTGTGAGAGTCTCTCTGGTCGTGAAGCTTCTCGAGATCACGTTTGAGCCCAGCAGGAACGTGCTGTTCACAGCCACCTTCACGATAGACCCGGAGGGTACGACGATGTGCCCCTTAGGCAGCTCTAGTAGGTTCATCTCGTTTGAGAACGAGCCGTAGATGAGTGGTATGCCCGACGGCTTGAGCGTCTCGTTGGCGATGTCCATTACCTCATACTTTGCGTGGAGGGCGAGGTTCTCCGTGTCGACGTACATGAGGCTGCCCTCGATGACTATGGAGCTGGCCGGAAGGAGGGTTATGTCAAGCTCAGCCTCGAAGTCAACGACCTCTTCCAAGTACGGGATATGGTCGACGCCCAACGTGTCAGAGTCGTCATGGAAGACGATCAAGGTTCCGCTCTCATACTCGCCGTCGATGCTGAAGAAGCCGTCCAACGCCGAGGCGGTTGAGTCTAGATAACTCGTCCCCATAATGAACATCACCTGGGCGCCCAATATGGGTGCCCCATCTTGGTCGTGGACGATGCCGCTCAGAGCGCTGACGGATGATACCGGCTGAAACGCCAGTATTAACGTTAAGATGACGATGACTGATAGTCCGCATCTGAAGCGCATGATGTTGATCCCACACTATACCCAAGACTAGGGTAAAAACCTTAAGCGTTCGCTCGCACGAAAACATACATGAAATGAGGATCAGGATAGTTACGAACGCGACGGGGCCCGTGGAGGCGAGCCTCACGGATGAGAGCCCGGACACCGCGAAGGCAGTATGGGAGGCGCTGCCCATCGAGGCGAGGGCCAACACCTGGGGAGACGAGATATACTTCGGCATACCGGTGGACGCCGACCCCGAGAACCCGAGGGAGGTAGTCGAGTTGGGCGATCTCGCGTACTGGCCGCCGGGGAACGCGTTCTGCATATTCTTCGGCAGGACCCCGGCGAGCAGAGGCGACGAGATAAGGCCCGCCAGCGCCGTTAACGTCTTCGGTAAGGTTGAGGGAGACCCGAAGGTCTTCAAGAAGGTACGGAGCGGGGAGAGGGTCAGGATCGAGAGGGTCTAGCCCTCCTCCGTGAGCCTGATCTTCTCCACGAGCCCCTCGTACAGCGCCTCCCGGCTCTGCCGCCCCGTGGACAAGGCAATCAGGGGTCCATGGGTCTTGGACCAGAACCCCGAGTCGACCGGGCCCTGGAGCTCGGGCATGGTGTGGCCCGGCGTCTTCCCCATAAGCTTCTCCAGGTGCGTCTCCATGGCGATCTCCTCGACCCTGTTCTCCTGGATGCACTTGGAGTAGATCAGGGGGAACAGCATGTGCATCGCCTGTATCCCGGGGGTGCCGAGGAGGGTGTAGGCTTGGGGATCCGTGAAGCACTCGGGGTACAGCTGGTACACGGCGTTCCAGTAGTCTATGAGGAGCCGCGCTATGTCGCTCACCGGCATCCCCTTGAGTATGTTCTCCCTGAGCAGGTTGGAGACGGATCTGATGAGATGGCTGTCCGAGACTATGTGGTTCTCGTGTCTACGCTCGCCCACGATCTGTATCCTGCCGTGCCACGGGCTCTGGGGGCTCTGGTTCAGTATGTCCACCACCTCCGTGGCCAGCCCTATCCTCACGCCCTTGCTGCCCTCGAAATCCATGACCCACTGCTTCCCGCGTTTCCAAAGCATCCTCTGTAGGTGCCTGTAGACCAGGTCGGTTGGCACGCTCCTCTGCCTCTTGTTGACGATGTAGAAGAGCATCATCTCGTCGAAACGCTCCGGGAGCTTCATGATGCTCGCTATGACGGGGTAGTCCTCGAAGTCCTGGTTGCGCTCGATGGCCCGTTTGAGCGCCTCCACCCTGTGCTGCCCGTCTATGAGCCAGAAACTCTCGTCGCCCGTGTCCAGCATCCCGTAGCTGAACCAGCCCAGGTCCTTCTCCTTCACGTATCTCACGTCGCCCTTTATATTCAGGAGTATAGACGTGGGGAAGCATCCCCACTCGCGTACCAGGTAGCGCACGGGGCTGCCCCGCCGATCCTTGAGCCTGCTCTCCGAGGGCATACGCTGGTACCCCTCGGAGTTATCCATGGTCCAGCGGTCTATCCTATACCTGTCGACGATGTCCTTGGCCTTGAAGACGGTTATGTAGATGTCTACGCCTTCAAGTCCTCCGCGCTGGGTGATGCTGAACGCATCCAGCTGCAACTTAGCCCCTAAATGACTATTGAATAGTAAAAGATAACAGTAACTATTCTAGTTGAGGTGTTCTTCCTCCCAGACTTCATCACCCAGGGGGCTGTCCTCCCAGCCAATGCAGTCGTAGCACAGCTTCGTCTTGACGTCGCCGCACTCGTCACAGAACTTGGCCTCGCACTCGACGCAGACGTGGACGTCCAGCACCTCCATACCACAGATCTCGCAGATGGGCATAACGGTTACCGTATCTCCGGGACATCACCCGGACTAATAAATTTATTGAAGGCGGGTCGGTCAGGGGAGGTCTTTCACGGCGAAGCCCAGCCCCAGCCTCTGGAGGGTGCCAGGCGTCGGGTGTCCGGTCGCCGCGTCCCACCCCCTCTCGGCGTAGTACTCGTCAAGCATGAGGTCTAGGTCCACGACGGTCCCGCCGCTGGCTCCCTCCCCGAGGGGTGATTCTCTGAACCGGGGTGGGAGGCTGTCGTCGACCCGTGACACGCCCTCGCGCACCCCATACATCCTCTCCAGCGTCACTATCCTAGCCCCAGCCTCTCTCATCTCCTCCGGCGTCACCCTGAGCCCCGTCGCCACCTCCAGTGCCTCGGCGGCTCTCTCGAAGGGCAGAAGCATCATGTTCTGCATTATGTTCTTGCATGGCTCCAAGGAGTCTATGACGGCGTTCCAGTCCTCGAAGTAGCTTACGAGCCGCCCCTTCCCCCTGTCGGCGAGCCTCAGCGTGGACTCGGGGATGCCGAACATCCTCTCCCCTATCTCCGGGTCGTCGCTCAGCTCCAAGAACGGCTCGCTCCTCAGATGGTCGCCGCCTCTGCTGGCGACGGCGTAGCCGAGGCCGAAGCCCTTGAGGCCCCGCGGATCGGCCATGATCAGGTCCATCCCCTTAACCTGTATGGTCCGCTCCATGCCCCTGCCCAGCCTCTCCGCCGCCTCGACGGAGCCGTCGGCGAGGACGTCCCCGAAGCCCTCCCTGTCCGCTATCCGCCGTATCAGCGTGAGGAGCGCCTTCCCGTTCCCCCACGTGAGCTCTAGCCCGCCCGTATCCTTGACGGTTAGCTCTCCGGCCTCGTAGAGCTCCATGGCCCAGCCGACGCACCCGGCTACGGTGAGTATGTCTAGCCCAAGCTGGTTGCAGAGGTCGATCGCCTTCAGGGCCAGCTCCAAGTCGTTGTTGCCTATTCGGCTCGTGAAGCTCCCCAGGGCCTCGTACTCGGGGCCCTCGCCGTGCAGCCCCTTGTGGGGCCCTTCTCTGACGGAGTAGACCCTGCTGCAGGGTATGGTGCACGCGAAGCAACCCCTGTTCTTGACGTTGTACTCCTCGGCCAGCCTCTCGCCGCTCACCATGCCGGCGTCCTCGTATACTCCGGACGTGTAGTTCCTCGTGGGGAGGAACCCGGCGTCGTTGGCCATCATGAGTATCCTGGTGGTGCCCATGAGCATCCTTCCGGGGTACTGCTCGTGCCCCCTGATCTCCTGCTCCAGCTCCAGGACCATCCTCTCGAACTCCTCTGGCTCCGCCACCTCCACGTGTCCGGTGCCTCTGACCGCTAAGGCCTTCACGTTCTTCGAGGCCATCACGGTTCCCATCCCCGTCCTGGAGGCCGCCCTCACCTGGTTGGCGAAGAGCCCGCCGTACCTCACGCCTTTCTCCGCCGCTGGCCCGCATATAACCGTCTGGACCCGTCTGTCCCCGAGCTCGCTCTTGATGAAGCCGTCGGCCTCGAAGACTGTGCGCCCCTTTATCGCCGAGGCGTCCCTGAACTCCACCCGGTCGTCCTTGACGTATACGTATACGGGTGAGGGGCTCCTCCCCTCCAGTATCATCTGGTCGTAGCCGGCGAACTTCATCTCGGGTGCGAAGTGGCCTCCGGCGTTGCTGTCCCCTAGTATCCCCGTGTGGGGGCTCTTGGCCGAGACGTTGAACCTGCTAGCCGTGGGGAACATGGTCCCCACGAGGGGCCCCGTGCCGAAGATGAGCTTGTTCCCGGGGCCCAGCGGATCGACGCCGGCACCCACCTCGTCGTAGAGCCTCTTGGCGTTGAACCCCCTCCCCCCTAGGTAGCCCCTCATCTCGGCTTCGGTGATCCTCTCCGTCTCGTAGGCCTGGTCGGTGAGGTCGACTCTGAGGGCTTTCCCCGTGTAGCCGTGTATCCTAGCCATGTATGCCCCACTCCTCTTTCATCCTGTTGAAGGCGTCCCACGGCGTCTCGCTGAACTCAGGGGCTTCCGCGTAACTCAACGCCCCGGTGGGGCACCTAGCCACACACTCGGGTTCGCCGCCGCATAGATCGCATATAAGGGCTTTACCGTCGTGTAGCTTCATGGCTTCGTGGCGGCATTCCTCGACGCATGCGCCGCAGCCGATGCATGCCTGCCAATCCACCGTGATGGAGCCTCCTTCTCTGTTTATGGCCTGGGTTGGGCAGGCCTTCAGTGGTAGGCATTCGCTGCACTGGCGGCACATCAGCGGGTAGTCCAGTCCGAGGCGGTCGTCCTTTATCACGGTCACTCTGGAGGTCTCAGGGCTGAACTTCTTGGTGTGGTGGAAGCTGCAGACCATCTCGCATTGACGGCAGCCGGCGCATCTCTCCGCCTTTACGGTGATGCGCTTCAAGGTTTATCGCTCATAGAGGCTTATCTGGCGTATAAAAGATTGATTAACAAAACCTTTGTTGCGGCTCCAACATCGATCTTGGAAATCCATGGTAATTATTTACCTATAATAGGTAAATAATCGGTATATTTATAAGTAAATCTTTACCTAGAATTGGTCAAGAAGAGTTGGCATAGGCAGAGATGATCTATAGAGGAAAAACAATGAGTCAAGGAACAACGCAGGAAACCATCGACGAGACAAACAGTGTCCCTGTGATACAGACGATGGACCTGAGAAAGACCTACATGCAGGGTGGGAAACCGCTTGAGGTACTCAAAGGATTAAGCCTCACAGTGGAGCCCGGTGAGTTCACGGCCATAATGGGCCCGAGCGGCAGCGGCAAGAGCACGCTCCTCAACATGATAGGAGCCCTCGACAGGCCCACCTCCGGCGAGATATTCATCAACGGCGTCGACCTCTCAGGGCTCAACGACAACCAGGTGGCGGAGCTCAGGAACAAGGAGATCGGGTTCATCTTCCAGTTCTTCAACCTCATCCCCCGGATGGACGCCCAAGGCAACGTGGAGCTCCCCATGGCGATAGACGGAGTGCCCCGTGGCAAACGTAGGGAACGCGCCCAGAAGCTCCTGGAGATGGTGGGGCTGGGCGACAGGGCGGACCACAAGCCGAGCCAACTAAGCGGAGGCGAGCAGCAGCGAGTCGCGATAGCCCGTTCGCTGTCGAACGACCCGAAGCTTGTCCTCGCGGACGAGTTGACCGGGAACCTTGACTCCAAGACAGGTGAAGAGATCATGCATCTACTCAGAACGCTCAACAAGGAGGAGGGTAAGACCTTCATCCTCATCACACACGACCCCACCGTGGGGCAGGATACAGACCGTATCGTTCAGCTTCGAGACGGTGTAATTGTAGGCGACAAGAGGATGGGTGACGTATGGTGAATCGAAGACACATAATCTCCCTGCTCGTGGTCATCGTGACCTTGGGTCAGCTGTTCCCCGTGTGGGCTGCTGACTCCGCGATAATCCAGGTATCAACTGACGACATCTACCTGACCGCCGGCCAAGAGGACACGTTCAAGGTCATATTGAAGAACACTGGAGACTACAAGGTGTTCGACGTCGAGGCTTTCCTCACCTCGACCACCCCCGGGCTCTCGATTCTAAGCGCGAGCCAGATGGTGTTCAGCGAGATCGATAAAGGGAAATCGAAGTACTATGAGCCGGTTCTGTACGTGGACCCTGGTCTACCTCTCGGCTCATACACCCTCACCCTGACGCTGGTGTACCGCCGGTTCGGCGCCGCCCAGGACACGACTATCACGGTGCCTGTGGCGCTGATGGTCAGCGAGGGCTACGTCCCCAAGGTGAAGTACACGAGCGAGCAGAGCGACATCAGGCTCAAGTCGGGGACCGAGTCACAGGTACGGTACAGCTTCGTAAACAACTGGGGTCAGCCCCTCTACGGCCTGGAGTTCTCGTTTACATCCACAAGCGGCTACATGTCGATACTGGAGGGGGTGAGCTACAGCGTGGATGCGCTGAACTCCAGCGAGTCAGTCACGCTGACGCCCACCATATCCGTCCTGGAGGGGGCGCCCCTGGGTGTGTACACCGTGACGGCTACATCTACTTACCGCGACGGGGAAGGGAGTCGTTACCACCAAGTCTTCTCCCTGCCCCTCAACCTGGACGAGGCCGCCATAGCGAGGAACACGGTGGTCACCGTGGCGAGCATGGAGGTCCTGCAGCAGTCTGTGCGCCCTGGCGACGCCTTTGACATGCAGATCCAGGTGGACTGCGGCGGCGCGAGCGCTTACGAGATACTGTCCATCCTTAGCTTCGACGCGTTTTCAGGCGTCTCGCCGCTTAGCCCGACAACCACCGCGCTTGGCGACCTAGAGCCAGGTGAAACAGCCTCCGTGTCCTACAGGCTGCTCGCGGGCGGCTCCATCTCTGCTGGCCAGAACCCCGTGACTGTGACACTGAGCTACACAGACTCCAGAGGATTGGCGGGGTCTCTGACGGAGACTGTAACCATCATGGTTGACGCCCTCATAGACTTCGAGCTACTCGACGATACCACTATGGTTGTCTACGCGGGGGAGCAGAGGGAGATGGAGGCCGACCTCCTGCTGGTGGGGACGGACAGCGTGCAGTTCGTCAGCATCCAGATGGTGGAGGACGACACGTTCAACCGTGTGCAGAGCAGCACCGAGTACATAGGCGCCGTGGACCCCGATAGTCCCATACCCTTCGACATAGACTACCGCGTGGCGGACGACGCCGAGCCAGGCATCCAAGAGATGACCCTCATGGTGCAGTACAGGGATCACCTGAACAGGGTCCATGAGGAGTCCCTAGAATACACCGTCACCGTCAGGCAGGGCGCCAACCCGGCGACAAACACTGAACAGAAAAGAGGCGGAATACTCGGGTGGCTTAGCAGACTATTCGGATAGGAGGCTGAATCAAGGTGAAAATCTCCGACATTTTTTTACTCTCAAGCCAAGGGCTCCGTGAGCGGAAGTTTCGGTTCGCCTTGAACCTTTTAGGCATACTGATTGGCTGCATGGCTGTTACGGGGCTCATCAGCCTCACCCAGGGCCTGAACGACCTGATAGGTGAACAGCTGGACATGTTCGGGCCCAACAACATAATGATCATGCCCGGGAGCCTGGAGATGGGCGCCGGGCTCATCGCCAGCCAGAGCTTCAACTGGAGGGACATCCAGACCATCGAGAGGGTGGCGAACATAGATACCGTGACCCCTCTCATCGGCGGCAAGATGTGCAGCCTGACCCAGCAAGGGGAGAAGCGTTACGCCTTCGTCTACGGCATCGAGGCCGAGTACTTCGAGATCATGTCGGGCTGGGACGTCGAGGAAGGCAGGTACCTCAGGAGGGGCGACACGGCCGTGGTTCTCCTTGGATATGAGATCGCCAGACCGAAGGACCGGGACACCCCGGGGTACGAGGTCGGGGACAGGGTCACTCTCGTGGTGCTGGTGGAGGGAGAGGAGAAGGAGATGTCTTTCCGCGTCGTAGGGATAATGGAGAGGCAGGGTGGCATAGGGGGCGTGAGCAGCGACGAGGATCAGAGCATCTTCATGCCTCTCAGGACCTGTCAACAACTCTTCGAGGTAGGCGGCGAGTTCCAGTACGTCACCTGCAGGGTAAACGACCAGAACGACTTGCCCCAGGTGGTCATGGATCTCGAGGAGCGGCTGGGGGACGACGTCACCATAATGACCGCGGAGTCCATGCAGGAGATGATCGGCACCATACTGGGCGCAGTCGAGGCCGTGCTGGGCGGGGTGGCCGCGATAAGCCTCGTCGTGGCGGGCGTCGGCATCGTCAACACCATGACGATAAGCGTCATGGAGCGTACTAGGGAGATAGGCATCCTGAAGTCTATCGGCTGCAGGAGCAGCGACGTCCTGCTCATGTTCCTGTCAGAGGCCATGGTCACAGGCCTGATAGGAGGCACTCTGGGGGCCGCCATTGGCTTCGCCCTCGGGAACATCATAGGCCAGGCCATAGACATGCCCGTGTCAAGCTCCATATACTTGGGTCTGGGTGTAGTCGTTTTCGCGATGGTAACGACCTCGCTCTCAGGGCTATACCCAGCATGGAGGGCGTCCAGGCTTCACCCCGTGGAGGCGCTTAGATCCGAATGATAGACATGCCTACCATGGGTTTCTCCTCCCCCGTGAGCTCTGGACGCCGACCCGGAGAGGGCGCAGGCCCCTCTGGGTCAAAAACCCGGGTCTCAGCAATCGTTTCGTTGTCAGGGACGCTAAATGAAGGTGAAACAGGTAATTCTGCGATGATGATCATAGATGCGGGAGATAATTTTCTTTTTTACATATCTGGATGTCATCTGTCTCCGGGGAAGTCTTTTTACGGGGATATCTTTACCATGTTTCAGTGTAAAAACAGGGGCAGCCGCGTCGGAGGCGGCTGGGAGATGCCGTGACATGGGTTTGCTGTCGGCGCACGAGGCTAAGGTTTGGCTGGAGTTCCAGAGAGGTAAGCCGACGAGTGTCATCGCCGACGAGAGTGAGGAGGGCTGGACTCCTGCCTATGTCTCGAGGGTCCTGAACAGGGCTCGTGGAAAGATCAGTGACGCCCTAGAGAACCATGCGGTCAGCCACCGCCTTGACGTCGAGAGTCTCCTAGATTATAAGGGGCTGCTGATAGGGTTCGACTATCAGGCCAACGCTCAGGTGTATATCGTTTACACGGAGGAGATGGGGATAATCGTCTGGTATAAGCACGAGTCATACGGCGGTGAGGCCTGCCCCAGGTGCCCCAAGGAGGTTGAGTGCAAGGAGGCACTGGACATAATAATCGATGAATACGCTATAGAGCTCCGGCCAGACGAGCAGGGGCTCCCCATGACCGAGAAGTCTATAGCGTTATTCAACAAGTTGGCGGCCAAGGAGTCGCCTCGTTACCAGAGGAACAGGGAGTGAGTATGATGGGTGATGTAGAGGTTAAGGTGATCAGACCCCCCATGGAGAACATTCGAAGTGGGAAGGTGTTCAGGCCCTCGCGGGCGTTCGTCCACAAGCTTTGGGTGAAGTGTATAAACGTCGCGGTTCTAGTGTGGTGTCTCGCCGTTCTTGTCTTTTATTTCGGCGCGACCGCGATCCACAGCGTTGACCCGGGGGAGATCCCGGACCTGGTCGCGTTGTTCGATGAGTGGCTGGGCCCTGTCATGTGGTGGACCCTGGTGGTTAACATGTTGTGGCTGGTCCCAGCCCTCGTCTTGATCCCCTTCTACGTTGGGACCATCGAGTACTCCGTCATAGCCAAGTCGGGGGAGGCCATGCCCGAGATCTACGTCAAGAAGGGGCTGTTCACGGTGACCCAGAACCACGTACCCTTCAGGACCATCACCAACATCAGCAGCGTCGCAGGCGTCTACGACAGGTTCTTCGGCATAGGCTCGGTGCACATCGAGACCGCTGGGTTCTCGGGGCAGGACCAGAGGGGCCCCGAGGAGACCATGGAGGGCATCGTCTTCTACGATGAGGTGAGGGACTACATACTCCAGGAGCTGAGGAAGCTACGCGGGACATACGTCACGACCACCGAGCTTAACTCAAACCACGAGCTGCTGAGCCCTGATGATGTCAACAGGGAGATACTTGCCACCCTGAGAGAGATTAAGGAGCAACTAGAGGAGAGGGAAGGCTAGGCGACCTGTCTCAGTATCTCCGCCGAGAGGTTTCCGCCGCTTATCAAGACACCCACCTTCATGTCCCTGAAACGCTCCGGGTGAGTCATTATAACTGCAGGCCCTACAGCGGCGGCGCCCTCGACGAGCATGTGGTGCTCGTGCAGCATGTACCGTATGGCTGCCAGAATGTCCTCCTCCTCCAAGATCACCCAGTCGTCTATGAGCTCCCTGCAGATGTCGAAGGAAACGCAGCCCTGCTCTATGCCGCCGTGCAGCCCCTCAGCCACGGAGTCCTCCAAGGGCATGTCGAATATCTCGCCTCTCTTGACGCACTCGTACATGAAGGGGCTCGCCTTGGACTGGACGCCTATCACCTCTGTGTCTCCCACCTGCTTGAAGACCGAGGCGACCCCAGACACCAGGCCGCCGCCGCCCACGGGGACGAGGACGGCGTCGAGGTCCGGGGCGTCCTCCACCATCTCCAGGCCGACGGTGGCCTGACCCATGATGAGCTCGGTGTCGTTATAAGCTGAGACGAAGGTCTTCCCCTCCTCCCTCTCTATGCGTCTCGCCAAGCGCTCGGAGTCCATGTACTCGTCTCCCTCGATTATCAGCTTCACGCCGTACCTTCTTATGGCGTCGATCTTTACGGTCGGCGTACGCTCCGGCACAACTACTGTGGCTTTGACGCCCAGCTCACGCGCCGCGTAGCCCACGCCCTGGGCGTGGTTGCCGGAGGAAGCCGTCACGACGCCCCTGTCACGCTCCTCCTCCGAGAGCAGAAGTATCTTGTTTGCTGCTCCTCTTATTTTGAAGCTGCCCGTGACCTGCTGGTTCTCCAGCTTGAGCCACACGTCTCCGCCGCAGACGCCGCTGAGGCCGGGGGAGTGCTCCATGGGCGTCCTCCTCGCCCATCTGGACACCCTCCTCCTCGCTGCGTACACGTCGCTTAGCCTTATCATGGGTTAATCATGGCTGTCCATGTTTTTAAAGCCGTGATCTTTAACGGCGTTGTACGCTTGTCGACGACTCTCGTCGGCGTGGGGATAAGAAGTGTCGGCCTCCAGCGTGTCCCGTATCCCAGCGTGGGCCTCTGTGAACATCCCCTCCTTCACCGATTCCACCGTCTGATCCATAGCCTCGAGGAACCTCTCTCTCACGCAGTCAAGGTGCCTGTTCTGGGACAGGAGAGACTCTGTTAACTCCGTCTTCTCCGCCACGACGCTCTGGGCCAAGGTGTACTGAAGGGTGTACGTGGTGCTCCCGAGCCTTCGCAACTTCTGGAGATCCATGCCCTCCAGCGCCTTGGCGAAGGCCATGTTGACTAGGTAAGGCAGCGATAGGACGGCCGCCATGTACTTGTCATGGGCCTCGGCGTCCACTGCGACCACATCGGCGTCGGGGAAGAG
>JAEHCT010000292.1 GCA_020697635.1 Candidatus Bathyarchaeota archaeon | reverse complement strand
ACCTGATCCACCGAGACGGGCTGGACGTTGAGGTACTCGTTGTGCTCGAGGTTGGTGTTGAAGCGGTAGGTCATCACCCCCATGAAGCCCACGAAGCCGCTGTAGAACACGACGTTGAACCCGAGGTCCACGCCTACGCCATTCTCGAACACCCAGCTCATCAGGTAGATGGCGAGGAGGTGGCCGCTGAAGCTGAAGACCACGGGGCCGAGGGCTCCGCTGCGCCGTACCTCGATCCACTCCTTCGCCACCAGAGGGCTCAGCTCACCCATGAACCCGAGGAGATTATCGACGTCGAGCAGATTGTCCCCGTAGCGGGACTGCCTGGCCTCGTACTTCTCCTTCATCAGAACCACGCCTAGGGACGCGAACAAGAGCGACGCAGCTGCTGCGACCACTATGCCGTATGGCTCTCTCGACGCCCAGTAGCCGAGGGAGGGCATCAGGCACTCTGGTCCAACCATACCCAGCGGATAGATCATGGCGATGATACCCGCCAGCACGGCGTATAGGGCGAGGCCAGCCAGCCTAGACCTCACGGAGACAGCTGAAAGGGTGAAGCTGAGGCCCATCCCCACCATGAACGCCAGGAAGGTCGTGAGGCCCAGCATGGCGACGCCTGTGAGGCTCACCCCCGCCATGGGCGCCGCCACGCCGATCCCCATGGTCAAAGGGATGTAGCTGTAGAGGAGGTAGAAGACGGCATCCTTGGCGTAGAACACCGCCATCATCCGCCTGAAGCTGATGGGGTAAGTCTGAGGCATCTGCATTATCATGCTCACCTGTCCGAGGCGACGGGTCATGACATGCTCCCCGATGCTACCGAAGTTGCCCACGAAGAGGCCGTAGGCGACGCTCGCGGCGTGGAGCATGAGCAGGATCGTCGCCGTCGGCATCCGGCTCAGTAGCAGGGGCGCAATCACGGCTAGGAACGCCGTGAACACGAAGATCATGGCGGGGAAGAGCCCGGAGCCTAGAGGCCCCACCAGGCTCTGGTGTAGTCTCCACTCCTCCTTCATCATGGCCTTGAAGATGCGGACGCTAAGCGACTGCCACACCCTCCACCACCCTCAGGAAAACCTCCTCGAGGTCGCCGCCCTGGCTAATCTCCTCGAGCCTTCCCTGCTCGACTATTCGGCCTTCGTGGATGATAGCGACGGTGTCGCACAGCCGTTCGGCTATCTCGAGTATGTGGGTGCACATGAAGACCGTGCACCCCTTCGAGGCCGCCTCTTGGAGGTACTCTCGTACGCGCCGCTGGTAAATGGGGTCCAGGTTAATGAAGGGCTCATCGAGGAGAAGCAGCTTCGGCTCGTGGATGAACGCCGCCGCCAGCATCACCTTCTGCCGCTCCCCCTTAGACAGGTCCCTGCAGAGGATGTCCTTCTTGTCCTCCAAGTTGAAGAAGCGTATCCATTTCTCGATGCGGCCTTGGACATCGTCTAGACATCTGATCCTGCAGGTCAGCTCTAGGGTCTCCTGGGCTGTGAGGAAGGTGGGCGGCGTCTCGGCCTCGGGGACGATGCCCACACGGTGCTTTAACCTGATGGGGTCGGTGTTTGGTACGCCTGCGGTGACGACCTTACCTGTGTCCGGCTCCAGCTGCCCAGTGAGTACTCTGAGCAGCGTCGTCTTACCCGCCCCGTTGGGGCCGAATAACCCGAAGAACTCACCCTCGTTCACCGTTAGAGAGATGCCCTGCAGCACCCTCGTGGAGCCGAAGCTCTTTGATACGTTTATCGTCTCTATAGCTGGCATGGCTTTCACTGGCTTTGCCGTATTCTGGTTTCTGGCTGTGGCAGCGTCTAAAATGATTATGAAAGCCTAAGATGAGAGCTCTAATCCACATGTTCCCCAGATGATAACCGTAGTCTCAACCCGGGTTCCATCAAAGATAAATTACTGGGAGTGGAACCTGTGAGACAGCGCGGAGTTCCACTGCCACCCGAGGGTCCAGAGTTGAAGGAGTTCACTGCAGACGGCGTATTCGTCTTCGTGTGCTTACTGGCCTCTATAGTTTACTCCGCCGCCGGGGACAGCAAGCAGGCGCTCTTCTTCCTCGGATGCGCCCTCGTTTTCGTCGCCAAGGACATAGCCAGCAACAACACAGGG
>JAEHCT010000291.1 GCA_020697635.1 Candidatus Bathyarchaeota archaeon | reverse complement strand
CATTGGTTTCTCTGCTTTCTTCGCCTTCTCAATGGCGAGTCTGACGCCTTTTTCGACGCCGTGGAGGGTGGCCTCGCTTCTACCCGTCAGCTCCTTCCTCTTACTCCATGCCAGCTGGCATAGGTCGTCCACGATCTCCTGGGCTAGCTTGGGGTCGTCGTCCGTGACCGCCACCATGCCCATGCCGAGGGGGTGCACGTCGCTCCACGCGAACCCGAAGAGGGCGGATACGTCCACGACGCCTGGCTTCCTCTCCCACAGGTGGACCCTGTCTATTATGTCCTTGCCGGGGGAGACCGTGGTGGCGCTGAAGACGGAAGGCACTACGATCCCCGGCTTCTTGAGGGCCACGGTGGGCTTGATCTCTTCCCTGAGGGTCCTCATCATGGCTTTAGCGGCACGTATCCCGGTTTTCTTCATGTCAATGTGGGGGCTGCTCTGGAACCCGAACACCGCCGTCGCCTCCCCCAGTATCGCCTGGTCCTTGTTGGCGTGGAGGTCGAACGTCACCATCAGGGGCATGTCGTAGCCGACTATCTCACGGACCTCGCGGACGGCGTCCGTCTCCGGGTCCTGCCTGCTCTCGGTCGCCATGGCGCCGTGCAGAGACATCAGCACGCCGTCGATCTCTTCCTTCATCTCGTCGAAGCCGCGTCTCATCTTCCCCACGTAGAAGTCGTAGACCTCGTCCGCCACCGTTTCGGTGGCCCCGCCGTATGCGCCGCAGACCGGCAGCAGCTCCGCGTCCTCGCGTTCGCAGACCTCGATGAAGCCCCCTACGCAGCTGTTGGTGCCCCTCGCCTTCTCCAGCAGCTCCGCCCCATGGTAGGAGTTCCTCTCGAAGTCCTCCAGAGTCGTGAGCCCAGGCCAGAAGGTGATGGTCTCGTGGCTGAACCCCGCGACCCCGAGCTTGTGTTTGCTCACAGCGTTACCTCCCGATCACTATCCCGGCGGGATCGATCTCCTCCCGGAGAAGCCTCAGCTCCTCGGGGCTCGGCGGCTCGGTCACGGCGACCTCGCCTTGCATGTGCAGCTTGAAGCTGGTGTTCTCTTGAACCTGCTCCCGTGTAACCCCCGGGTGAACAGAGAGGAGGCTCATCTCCTTGGTCTCCTCGAAGCCCATAACCCCGAGCTGGGTGATGACCCGGTGTGGCCCCGTGTCTGCGGGTAACCCGGCCGCCTCTCTAGCCCCGGGGCCCGTGAGGTACCCCGGCGTGGTGAGGAAGTCCAGCTTGTTCACGAAGCGCAGCCTGTCGTGGCGCATCAGTATGATGGTCCGTGTGCAGAGGCTGCCCACGTCGTTGGCGCCTCCGCTCCCCGGGAGCCTGACCTTGGGGCTGCCGTAGTCGCCGATGACTGTGGTGTTGAGGTTGCCGTACCTGTCGATCTGGGCTGCGCCGAGGAACCCGTAGTCCACGAGGCCCTGCTGCGCCATCCCCATGGCGTAGTCCATGCTCGCCGCCATGACGCCTTTGTAGAAGGTGCGGCTATCCCCGACGCTGATGGGGATCGTCGGCAGCTTGGGACCTAGTCCGCCTGCCTCGAACACTATGAGCAGCTCGGGGGCGTGGAGCCTCTGCGCGAGCATGGTGGCGATTATGGGCAGTCCGGTCCCCACGAAGACGGACTTCCCGTCCTCTAGGACCCTGCTGGCGACGCATGCCATGAGCTCTGTGGTGTTGTACTCCAACGCTAGCCCCTCCTCGCCCACGGCGCGTCCAGAGGCACCTCAAGGTGCTCCAGCCTCCGCAGGTACTCCATCTTCTCGTCTCCGCCCACCAGCTCCAAGTACTCGCTGAACTCCTTCACGTCGCGGACGTACCTGTCCAGGTACTCCTCGACGCCCTCGTCGCTGCGGCTGAGCCTGAGCCACTCCGCCATGTGCTCCTCGTCGCTGTAGTAGAGCCCAGGCATGTTGCCCGGGTGGCTCCCGTAGGGCGCCTCTACGACGGCGTCCACCGAGAAGTGGGGGATCACCGTCCTGTCTGGGTGGGCGCGCACCTCCTCCTCTTCTATGAGCTTCTCCGTGGTGACTATGAGGCGCTTCGCGGCACGCGCCAGGTCGACGTCCTCGATGGTGGTGCCGTCTATCTGGCAGTTCCCGTACCTGTCGCAGCGGTGCAC
>JAEHCT010000290.1 GCA_020697635.1 Candidatus Bathyarchaeota archaeon | reverse complement strand
CCGGGCGTCGAGGAGATGTGGGAGAAGACCCTCCGCTACCCCGGCCACGTCGAGAAGGTCAGGCTCCTCAGGGACCTGGGTTTCTTCTCGGACGACCCCGTCACGGTGAAGGGAGAGCCCGTGTCGCCGAGGCTCGCCACGGCCCGGCTGCTTGAGAGGAGCCTCTGGATGCCGGAGGTGGGCGACCTCCTCGCGATGCAGATCATGGTCCAAGGCAAGGCGGCCGGGGAGGAACGGGGATACGTCTTCAGGGTCCTCGACCGCTACGACCACGAGGGCAAGGTCTCGGCGATGGCGCGCACCACCGGGTACACGGCAGCCATCGTCGCAGGAATGCTCGCGGAGGGAAAGATAAGTAAGAAAGGCGTCGTGCCACCCGAGAGGCTGGGGATGGACCAGGGGTTCACCGAGGCTCTGCTGTCCGAGCTCAAGAAACGAGACATAGTGATCGAGGAGTCCCTATTCTAAGCCTCCCTTCTTTTCAGGTAAACTTGTAATACCCTTAGCCAATGGTATATGGATGACTTTCAAGGCGGTTATCCTCGACTTCGGCGGCACCCTCGCCGACGGCGGCCTGGAGTGGGACCCCTACCACGAGGCCATAAGGATCATCCTCACGGGGAACGGCTACTACTTTGAGATGGGGGAGCTGAAACGCGCCCTCAGGGGGGCCCTGCAGGAGCTGAACAAGTTACGCGCCCGCGGCAAGGAGAGGACGTTCGAGGAGGTCTACGCCATGTTTCTCCGGCGGCTGGGGATACCCGAGGACGCCGAGCTCCTGAGGCTTCTCCACGACAACTTCAAGATGTACTACAGGACCGAGTACTTCCACTGCGTCGAGGACGTCCTCAGGGAGTTGTCCGCAAAGTACAAGGTGGCGCTGCTCAGCAACACCATGAGCGACCAGCCCAGGGAGCTGCTCCAGGATAGCGGCCTCGACAGGTACTTCGACCTCATCGTCTGCAGCAGGGACACGGGCGTCAGGAAGCCCAACCCCGAGATATTCAGGCTGGTGCTGTCCGAGCTGGGCGTGGAGCCCGGGGAGACGGTGCACGTGGGGGACAGCGTCGAGGCAGATATGTACGGGGCGCAGGACAGCGGCTTGACCGGCGTCTGGATACGTGCCTCGGGTCAGCTGCCGTGGAACGGGTACGCCGTCGACAGCATCTGCGAGCTCCCCCGGCTTCTCCGGGAGATCGAGGCTCAGGAAACTTATTAGCCCATGGATGCGCAGCTATAAGGCATGTCCCCCCTCGGGTGGTTCCTCGGGCTCGCCCTGAAGTACCAGCTGGGGATAGCCGTGGTCACGTTCACGGTTGGGGCGTATGCGGTGCTTTTCATCCTCGGGAGGAGGTGGCGCAGCGGGTTCGAGGCGCGGGGCGTCACCTACTGGAGCGCCTCCAAGGAGGAGAGGATGGAGGAGCTCATCTCCGAGGTGTGGGAGCCCAGGAAGATCACGGTACTCTATGGGCTGAGCTACTTCACCAACGGCTTCGTCCGCACCGCGTTCAACCTCTGGGTGCCTGTGTTCCTGCTCGACGAGGTGGGTCTCGGCACCGTCGAGGCAAGCGCCTTCATGGGGCTCCTCTTCGTCTCGTGGAGCTGGAAGATGTTCGTCGGGCTGGTCGCCGACGTCTTCCCCATCCGTTGGAGGGGGCGGCTCTACAAGCGGAAGCCCTGGTTCGTCGTCACCGGCGTCCTCTACCTAGTCGGCATAGCCGTCATGGCGTTGAGCGACATCGAGACGGCTCCCGTCTGGAGCGTCATGTTCCCTGCATGCGTCTCCATAATCACGGCGGGGGCTTTCTACGACATGGCGGCCGACAGCTTCGCCATCGACGCGACGCCCCCCGAGTACCACGCCAGGGTGATAGGCGGCGTGAGCACGGCGGGCCAGAGCGTCGGCGCCGCCCTCGCCACCGTTCTGCCGCTGTGGCTGCTGGACGTGGGCGGCTATAAGCTGGTGTTCGTGCTAGCTGGCGTCACAGGACTGACGTCGTTCCTATTCCTCATGGTGAAGGAGCCCGAGGTCAGGGAGGAGCGGGCGTTCAGCAGGGAGGCGGTGGCCTTCACGTATACCGAGCTCACGGTGGTCATCGCCGTGCTCATAATGTTCTTCAGGTC
>JAEHCT010000289.1 GCA_020697635.1 Candidatus Bathyarchaeota archaeon | reverse complement strand
GGTCGTCGTCTGTCTTGAGGACCGCGAGGAGGTCGAGGTCGCTGATCCCCGGCTTGAAGTCCCCCCTCACGTATGAGCCGAACAGCACTAGGCTGAAAATCTCGGCGCTGAGGGTGTCGTCGCTCTCGATAGCCCGCCTTATGCAGAGGAACGGCTTCTGATCCATGTGTATGAGTCGGGGGTAAGGTAGAAGGGTTTTTCTCAGGGGTGGAGCCTCATCGCCTTCCCTGGCGAGAGCAGGAACGGTGGTAGGTAGGCTGCGAGGTTGCTGAAGGGCAGCACCTCCGGCTTCAGGTTTATCCCTAGGGCGTCGGCCATGAAGTCTCTCCTCGCCTGTATCCGGTCCCAGGCCCCCGGGTATGCGGCCGCGAAGTCGGCCCTCAGCCTGCTGTCCGCCAGGGCTACGCCGTCCTCCATGTTGGTGGTGAAGTAGGGGGTGCCTGTGGCCGGTATCACGTCGACCTGGAGGGCCATCCCCGACCTCAGCTTCAGCCTTGACCCCCTGTGTATGGGGCTGTTGAGCCACTCGTCGAGGTGTATGAGGTGCCCCGGGTTGAGGTGCACCCCGAAGAAGGGGTCGCCGATGCGGTCGTGGATGGCCTTGTAGAGTACGCCTCCCTCGACCCCGACCCCTACCAGCCTGTACCACTCGGCGACGGCCTCGAAGTACGGGGCCACCAGCCTGGGGACGTAGTCGCTGATCTCCTGGGGCAGCTGGGACTCGTTCTCGACGACCCAGCCGGCGCGGCAGTTGAGGGCGCCCCAGACGCCGTAGGCCGTGGTGAAAGGGTCTCCCACGTCTATGACCCTGCTGGACGGGCTGGGTAGCCCCATGAAGGCCCTGGGCCCCGAGCTCAGCATAAGGTGGCAGGAGAGGGGTATCCCAGTGACCCTCATGAGCCTGACCGCCTCGTACTCGGTCATCCCGGGTTCGAGATTGAAAACCACGTCCCGGACGGCCTGGGAGGTGTGGCTGGCCGCGTACTCGAACCACGCCAGCTGATCCACCTCGTTCACGGCCCTGAGGCCGTCCTTGGGGTTCATCAGGAGCCTGTTGGCGTTCAACACGTTGCGTTTGCCCACCGCCTCCCTGAGAGCGTCGGCGATGTACGAGGGGACCTCGAGCCAGTACTCCGGGTTTGCGGTCTCCTTCTCCGTGTAATACTTCCAGCCCGCTACGCCCACCCTGTCGCCGTCCTCGATCCCGGCCTCCATGAGCATCATGCTGATGGGTCGAGTCGTGGACCGATCCTGAGCCATGAGGCTGAAGCTGGGGTAGAGCACCGGTCTGAGGCTCTCCTTCACGCGTGAGACCGGGAAGTAGCCGAGTCCCTCGTGGCCCATAACGAGGGTCGCCTTACGGGAAGCCACGTCCATTATGAGCATGGACTCCTCGAAACGTGGATCGTAGCCCGTCAGGTACGCGAGGTTGGCGCCGTGCTCCCTGTCCCCGTAGACCACGAGCGACGTGAAACCCGCGCCGTCGGCCGCCTCGTAGAGCTTCTCAAGCCTAGTCTGGTATGTCTCACCCGAAATCCTTGGCTCCACCTTGGGCATACCGAAGTCAGGCAGATCGATATCGGCCAGCGTGGATGAACGCATCTAGTGCCCTCTCAGTATATCTCCAGCGCCATGTATTTAGATTGTATTAAACGTCCGCTGCTCCTAATCGACTTATACGGCTAAAGACATAGTCACGGTGATCTGCGATGCCGAGTTTCTTCGTAGGCGTGGACAGCGGGACCCAGGGCACCAAGACAGTCGTCGTGGACGCCGAGGGCAGCGTGAGGGGCAGCGCGTCGGTGAGCTACGGCCTCATAGAGGGGCTGCCCCACGGCCACATGGAACAGCACCCAGAGGCCTGGGCCTACGCCATGAAGCAGACCATAAGGGGAGCCGTGAAGGACGCGGGTGTAGACCCGGGTAAGGTGCGGGCCATTGGGGTGAGCGGCCAGCAGCACGGTTTCGCCCCCCTCGACGGGAGCGGTGCCGTGATCAGACCGGCGAAGCTGTGGAACGACACCAGCACGGCGAAGGAGTGCGGCGAGCTGACGGAGGCGCTGGGCGGCGTAGACGAGGTTATCAGGCTCACGGGGAACAGCATGCCGCCGGGCTTCACAGCCGGGAAGATA
>JAEHCT010000288.1 GCA_020697635.1 Candidatus Bathyarchaeota archaeon | reverse complement strand
TGTTGATCTGTCCAGCGAACAATATGAATTAAGTCCCCGACGGCGCCCAGTCACCGTCGAGGCACCTTGTATCAGCCGAATGAAGCTTGTCATCCATCTGCTCCGGGAGCCCCGCCCAGCTACCTCGTGAAAACAGGTGTATAACAAACGGTAAAAACATTTTATTTTTATCTTCATAAATTGATGAAAAAATCAACAAGGTGCCTTATGATAGCAGTACCTCTCGACGAAGAGATCGACGTAACCGTCCTCGTGTATCACGAACTCCACGGGAGACTTGGCTCCATCCATCAACGTGTAGAACGTCGTTGCCCCCAGCGAGGGGTCCTCGGGGATCAGGGGCTGAAGCGTCTCGGCGAAAGGCGTCTTGGTCTCCAGGTAGAGCATACCGGCCTTCTTCACCACGCGCACACGCTCGATGCCCTTATAGATCTCGTATGTCCCCGTCAGCCGATCCATGCGCCGCTTGATGGCTAGCCTCGGGGTGGTCTCGTACGGGTCCCTGCCCAGCAGCACGGCGAACACGCCCTCTGCTATGTCCTCGTAGGGCAGGCTAGCGCTGTTACCCATCATTATTACTCCCATCTTGGCGTCTGTCAGGAACGTCATGTACGCGGTGGAGACCAGTATGCTGCCGCCGTGGCTCACCATCTTGTGCCCGAGGAAGTCCGGCGTGATCCCCAGGCCGTACCCGTAGCCGTACTCGCCGTAGTAGCCGTCCGGGCGATGGATGTACAGTGCCTGCATCTTTTTGAACGACTCGCTGCTGGCGAGCCTCCCGTAGGGGTAGGCGCCTTTCTCCATCTGGGCGTTTACGTATTTTGCCATCTCGTTTACGCTGCTGGCTATGCCCCCCGCCGCCGCCATGAAGCTGAAGCCGGGGTTGTCGTCGGGGTTAGGGTAGGGGAACCTGCTGGGCTCCACTGTTCCGTCGGGTTTCTTCCAGTGGGGCACTATGTGGTCGGGGTCGGCGTAGAACTCGGCTGTGTTGAGGGTCGACCGCCTCATACCTAGGGGCTCTAGTATCTTCTCCTTGATGTACCTGTGGAAAGGCATCCCGGATTTCTCCTGGATCACGTGTCCAAGCATCCTCCACGCCGCGTTGTGGTAGAAGAACCTCTCCCCGGGGGGCGCCACCAGCTCGTCCTGCGCCCCGTTCATCAGCCTGTAGAAGTCCTCTGCACTGCCCCAAGGGATGCCTGTGTCGGCGCCGACGCCCCTGTAGAGGGCGACGCTGGACGACGCCAGGCTTGGCAGCCCCAGGCTGTGGGTCAGCAGGTGATGCACCCTGATGGGTTTTCCTGGGAGGCCCAGCTTGAAGGGTATATGCTCTTTGACGGGGTCCTCGACGCTTAGTTTCCCCTGCTCGACGAGCTGCATTATCCCGATGGCTACGAAGCTCTTCGTGATGCTGCCGATCCCGTAGAGGGTGTCCGGCGTCGATGGGAGGTTCTTCTGGGGGTCGCGTGCCCCGAAGCCCTGAGAGTACGCCGTCTCTCCTTCCCTCACTACGGCTATGCTGAACCCGGGCATCTTCCCGTCCTGCATGTACTTGGGGACTATGTGTTCTACCCAGTCCCGCAGCTCAGGTTGATCTTTGATGGTCAAACCTATCGCTGAAGACTCCGGCTTGGACCGTATAAAACATGTGACAGAAAATAATGTGGTAGAAAAAGTTGGTGCTACGCCAGCGCCTTGATGAGGTCGGCCTCGCTGAGGGTCCCAGATACGCCTTCGTCGCCGACGATGAGTATGTGGTCCACTCCGCCGATGGCCATCACCCTTATGGCGTCCGCCGCTTTGTCGTCCTCGCCGAGGACCACGCACATGTTGGTGCCCGTGAACCCGCAAGCCTGCATGAACTCCATGGCGGACGGCGTCTTCATGAGCTCCGCGACCTTCATGTCCCGAACCTCCATGGGGATCTCCTCAAGCATGTTCTTGCCCAGCACGTAGCTCTTCATCGCGAAGAATATGTCCTCGGCGGTCACCAGCCCCCTCACCACGCCCTCGTCCATGACGACGACGACATCCTTGCCCTTGTCAACCATCTTCTTCGAGACGGCGGCCAGATCCTCGGAGGGCTTCACCAACAGCGGGTCCTTCTTCATGAGGCCCTTTATCTTCATCTCCAGGTTC
>JAEHCT010000287.1 GCA_020697635.1 Candidatus Bathyarchaeota archaeon | reverse complement strand
GGATGTATCCTTGGCTTCTTCCCCTCGAACTCTATCACCGACATGGCTTCACCGAGCAAAACCAAGCAACGAGGATCGTGAAAAGGGTATCTGCTAGCTCATCAGAAGCATACGCTCGATGGCCTCCCGAGCCTTATCTGCCGTGTTCTTGGGCACCGTCACCACATGCTGCTCCTTGAGCAGGGCCTCGTAAAGGTTTCCTAGGTCTATGCGCTTCATGGCGGCGCACTCAGAGCCACTCTTCGCGGGCAGGAAGGTCTTGTGGGGGTGCTCACGGCTAAGCCTGTCGATGAGGCCCTGCTCGGTCCCCACGATGAAGACCGTGGCGTCTGACTCAACGGCCCGCCTCGCCATCCCGCCGGTTGACAGAACGTAGTCGGCCCTGTCCTGGAACTCGGGCTCGCACTCTGGGTGGGCCCACACCTCGGCGCCGGGGTGAATCCTCTTCAGCTCCATGGCCTCGTCGCCGCCGCCCATGAACCTGTGGACGCTGCAGTAGCCGTCGTCGGGGACTACAACAAGCTCAATGTCGTGCACCCGTCTCTCCACGTAGTAGGCCAGGTTCCTGTCTGGGCCGAAGATAACCTTGTCGGCGCCCAGCTTCGCCACGATCCTATCGGCGTTCGACGAGGTGCAGACCACCGTCGCCTCAGCCTTGGCCTCGGCGAGGGTGTTCACGTATAGAACCACGGGGGCCTCCGGGTGCCTCTCCTTGGCCTCCCTGAGAGTGCTCATGGGGAGCATGGCGGCCATGGGGCAGCACGCCTTCTGGCTCGGGATTATCACCTTCTTGTCGGGGTTGAGTATGGCGGCTGTCTCCGCCATGAAGTCCACGCCGCAGAAGACGATGAGCTCCGCGTCCTCCACACGCTGGGCCAGCCTACAGAGCTGCAGCGAGTCGCCCAGGTAGTCCGCGATGTCCTGTATCTCGGGTATCTGGTAGTTGTGGACCAGGAGGACGGCGTTCTTCTCCTCCTTGAGTTCGATTATGCTGCGCTGAAGTTCGTTGAGCCCCAATCACATCATCTCTATCTCTAGCTTAACGTCGAGGCTCCTGACGCTGTGGGTGAGGGCGCCCAGGCTGATGACGTCCACACCGGATGCGGCGTAGTCCGCCGCGTTCTCGGGGGTTATCCCACCCGAAGCCTCGTATATGAAGCCCTTCCTCAGCCCTCTCTCCTCCAGCTCGGCGAGACATCGACGCATCTCCAGCGGAGCCATGTTGTCGAACATTATTATATCCGCACCGGCGAGGGCGGCCTCCTCGGCCTCCTCCAGATTACGCACCTCGACCTCGATCTTCTTGGTAAAGCTCACCGCCTCACGGGCCCTGAGCACCGCCTCCGTGACCGACGGCACCAGCTCCAGGTGGTTGTCCTTTATGAGGACGCAGTCGTCCAGCCTGAACCTGTGGGTGTCGCCGCCGCCGTGCTCAACGGCCCTCTTGTCGAGGCTTCGCAGCCCAGGCGGGGTCTTCCGTGTCGCGGCCACACGTGTCCCGGGGCTAGCCTCGTTTACCTCGTCAACGATCCTTGCCGTCATGGTGGCTATTCCGGCCATCCTGCCGACTATGTTCAGAGCCGTCCTCTCCCCTGACAGCATCGCCACCGCGGGTCCCTCCACATCCAAGAGGGTCTGGCCCGGCTCCACGGCGTCGCCGTCCTCGGTGAGCCCCTCAACGGTGCAGCCCAGGAGCTCGAAGACGATGGACGCCTCCATGAGCCCCGACGCTATCCCGGGCTCCCTGAAGAACAGGCGAGCCCTGGCCCTCTGATCGACGGGGATGAGGGCCTCCGAGGTGATGTCACCGTAGCCAAGGTCCTCTCTCAGGAACTCCTTGATCTTATCCGCGGCTAGCTGTCTAGATCGGTTCATGCATGGTCTACCCGGCTATAGTTCACGTAGTTCTGAAGAAAGACAGAAGACACGCTTTTAACTGTTCCCCGCCGCGATAGACTTTAAAGCGGATGCCCGCGTAACCCCCTTGATTGGAATGGACTACAGAAGATACCTGCTGGAGGTGGGGACAGGCATAGACCTCCACGGTAAGGACGAGACCAAGGCCGCGCAGCGGGCCGTGAAGGACGCCATCAGCCACAGCAGCATGGTGGGGCTCGGCGGCCTCTTCAAGTTCGGGAGCTTCCCGGA
>JAEHCT010000019.1 GCA_020697635.1 Candidatus Bathyarchaeota archaeon | reverse complement strand
GAGCTCGAAGCTGATGCCCTCCATCCTGTTGGCGCCGGCTTCGCCGGCTGCGTCGATGACGTCGCCCACCTTGTCCAGGTTCTTGACGGTGACCCTAACCATGTTGGTAACCGTGTATCCCCTGAACACGCGTCCCTCCTCCGTCCAGTCGTACTGGGGGTAGACGCTGTAGCTAGTCGTGTAGACATCGTCCTCGGACACGCCTTGGGCCTTGACGGCCTCGATCACCGCAGCCATCGCTGCGGCGTTCTCGGCTATGGCCTCCGCGGCGGACTCGTACGTTACCTCCACGCCCAGGCTTATTCTAGCCTGGTCGGCCTGCGCCGAAGCGCTGCCCGACCCTGACAGGCTTATGGTCTTCTCCGTGGCCTCCTCGCCTGCGTAGGTGAAGGCCTCGAAGCCCATGCCTGTGCCGACGCCTCCGGGGTACCTGAAGTCGGGTAGCCCAGTGGATGTCTCAACCGGCTCAACAACGCCGGGCCTGTAGGCTATTATTGCTCCCGCCAGTACTATGCTGAGGCATATGGCGGTTACCGCGTATAGTTGCTGTGACTTGTTCATATCTAGTCGAAGAATCAAACACGCTAGCAGCTAATATACCCATCAAATAGAACAGGTGTTCAACATCGTAGAACAGCGCTACTGGTCCATATACTGGCCATAGTGGTTCAGTATCTCCCTGGCTTTCTCCTTGTACGAGCCTGGCAACCAAGAGTCTTCCTTTACGACTTTCTCGTGGTGGCCCAGTCTGTGCTTCAGCCAGTAATAGTCCTCAAGCAGTAGCGCGTACTCCAGCTCGAGGCTCATGGCGTTGAGGTGGGCCTCGTATATCTTCTCCTTAGGCGCCTCCATCAGCGTCCGGATATCTATCTGCACACCCTGTTTGATGAGCTCGCTGAGCTCCATCGCCTCATGGATCAGCAGATACTCATTGCCGATGACTTCGCGGAGGATGGTCTTCTCCCCTGAGAATGTCTCGCCGGTCAGGTAGTCGTATAGCTGCTTCGCCGTGCACTTGTTATGCTCTACCTCTAGCTCTCGCAGTACCTCGAACACTTGGGCCAGTCGGTACTCGATGCTCTCGCTTACCTGATTGAACGGCGGGTGCTTCATACTTTAAAGTTCTTTAATATGTGTTTAAAATCATCGAAAGGGGGGATGCTACTTTCTGGGCGTGGGGATGTGCCAGTCGTAGCCTCTCTCGGTGACCACGTACTCGGGCCACGGCAGGTCGATGGGCGGGTCCCACCCTGGGTCGAGCTGAGGCGGCTCATACTCCTTTGAGATGCGTTCCTTCCATTCGTCCTGGCACTCCTTCAGCTTCCCTGGCTCGGTGAACAGGTCCAGCATGGTGCCTCCGATTGCCTTGCCCGCGGTGTATATGGTGCGGTCGATGGGTCCCTTCATGCCGCCCAGCGCCACGTGTGTCCACCCGGGCAGCCTCTCCCCTGGTACCGACAGCCTGGGCCTGTAGACCTGTATCCAGACGGCGGGGCAGTGCCACATGAACTCGACGTAGTCGTCGCTGCCGAACTTCTTCTGGTGACTCGGGATGACGCTGCGCCACATGCGCTCCCACTCCAGGGGCGGCGTGAGCTCCTCGCTGTACGGGTTCTTCTGGGGCGGGTAGCCCAGGTTCTCAAGTACCTCGTTGGCCTTCCGCCTGTCGTCGTCGGTGAATCTGGGCGGCCCCACGAGCTCCAGGTTCCCGTAGGCCAGATCCGCGAGGGCCTTGTTGAAGAGGCCGGTGCGCTGCTTGGTCACCCACCTGACGGTGAGCCTGCAGCCCGTGACCATGGCGACGTGCTCCGCGTTGCTGAGCAGCACCTTGGCTATCTGCTCCTGCTGGGTGAGGCTGGGGCTCCTGAACGCGTACTGGATGATACCTACCCGGGGCGGCATGTTGTCTGCGGTGGCCTGGCCGGCGGCCATCACGGCCTCGTTGATGGACCAGAGGCCTGTGCGTGGTAGCATCGCCTCCTTGGTGTACTTGGTGGTGGTGTACATGAGGGCTACGGCGTCTAGGGCGCCGGGGCAGCGGGCGTTCCTGGGCAGGTCCTCTGCATGGGCGATCCACTTCTCCGGCTCGATGCACTCGAAGACGTACGCCGCGTTCCAGTAGCTGCCCCACTGGGTCTCGTACATCACCGTCGTGGCCTGCCTGGGGTGCCACCCCACCATGGCGTCGAGGCCGTCGAAGAGGCCCTTGGCCGCGAACCAGCTCTTGGCGCACACCTTCTCGGCGGGGGTCCCGTAGACCTTGACGGTGCCCTCCAGTCCGTGCTCCTCCATGGCGTGTCTCACGGCGGCGGCGCCAACGAGGGCGGCCGTGCCCAGGGCGCTGTGGGGGTCGGTGTGCCCCGCCCTGTAAGGGTTCTCCGCGGACCTGTAGGGCACAGGGTCCTGCCACCTCCCCGGGACGGCGTCGTACTCGGTGTATGTGCTGATGACCGGCTTACCCTCGCCCCACGTGGCCACGTAGGCCGTGGGCATCCCCGCGACGCCCACCTCCACGTCGAAGCCCTCCTCGCGGTGGAACTCGGCGAAGGCCTTCGCCGACTTGTACTCCCTGAAGGCTGACTCGGCGTAGTCCCAGATGAGCCGGTGGAACTCGCTGACGCGCTCAGCGTTGTCGTCTATCCACCTGAAAGCCGTCTTCTTGGGCTCGGTAAGCTTCGTCAAAACGTTTCACATTCTCAACGACGCCGAAGTGCTATAAAACATGTAGACGATCAGGATACAGGGAGATGTTGTTGTACGATCTAGTTGTTAGGGACGGCAAGGTCTTCACCGGCGCTGGGAACCCTTGGTTCAAGGCCGACGTCGGCGTCAAGGAAGGAAGGATTGTCGAGGTCGGCAAGATACTGGGAGACGCGAAGGAGGTCATCGACGCCAGAGGCCTCGCCGTGTCGCCGGGGTTCATCGATCTCCACGATCACAGCGACTACACCATCATGGTGAACCGGGAGGCTGACAGCAAGGTCCACATGGGTGTGAGCACCACGGTGTTCGCCAGCTGCGGCGGCGGCGCCGCGCCCCTCGACGAGGAGATGCGAGAGGATGCACGTAGGTCAAACCCGTTCCTCGAGGAAGGGGGCGTCAATTTGGACTGGAGCACCATGGAGGAGTATCTATCCCGCCTCGATGAGGGAGGCTTGTCCATAAACGTGGCGCCCCTCGTTGGCTTCGGCACCGTGCGCCGCTACGTGATGGGCATGGAGATGAGGGCGCCCACCCCTGCGGAGCTCGACGCCATGAAGAAGGAGATCACAGAGGCGATGGAGGCCGGGTGCAGGGGCATCACGACTGGTCTCCGGTACGATCCTCAGAGCTACGCCGAGACCGAGGAAGTCATTGAGCTGACCAAGGTTGTCGCCGGGTACGGCGGCTTCTACACCAGCCACATCAGGGACGAGGGAGACCGCGGCGATCCCTTGGGCGCAATCGAGGAGATCATCAGGATCGGCAGGGAGACCGGGGCTCCTGTGAACATCAGCCACTTCAAGGTCCTCAGCAAACGCTTCTGGGATCTCTGCCCAAGGCTCATAGAGATGGTGGAGGAGGCCCGCGCCGACGGCGTCCAGGTGACCGCCGACCAGTACCCTTACAGGGCCAGCGGCACCGGACTCGGCGCCTGGATACCCAAGTGGGCCAACGAGGGCGGAAACGAGGCGCTTGTGAAGCGGCTCAACGACCCCGACACCACCGAGAGGATCAAGGAGGGGCTCGCCGAGGCCATGGAGGACCGCAGCGGCCCCGCGGCGGCCCTCATAAGCAGCTACCCCCTCGACAAGAGCCTGGTCGGCATGAACATCGCCGAGGTAGCCGCGAAGCGGGGCGTGGACCCCTTGGACTGCGCCATAGACCTCCTCAGGGACCACGTGGAGAGCGTCGTCGAGGGCAGGGTCAAGGGAGGGTTCAGCATAGTCAACTTCAACCAGAAGGAGGAGAACGTGGAGCTAATCATGAGGCAGCCCTGGGTCGCGGTGGGCACCGACGGCAGGGTCCACAGCCCGGAGGGAATACTGAACAGGCTCATCCCGGCGCCCCACCCCCGGTTCTACGGCACCTTCCCACGGGTCCTCGGCAGATACGCGAGGGAGAAGGGTGTACTCCGCCTGGCGGACGCGGTCCGTAAGATGACGAGCCTACCCGCGTCCACGCTGGGGCTCAGCGACAGAGGCCTGCTCATGCCCGGGATGTGCGCGGACATCACCGTCTTCGACCCGGAGACCGTCATCGACCGGGCCGACTACACGCCGGCGGAGGCCACCAAGCTGTACCCTGAAGGCATCGAGCACCTGGTGGTCAACGGGGCGGTCACCCTGAGGGACGGCGAGCACACGAGGGCCCTGGCTGGGCTGATCCTCCGAAAATAATATCCTCTACCTTTTTTTAATAAAAAGAAAAAAAATCGTTTAAGGGTGTTTTTACTTGACTTTCTGGATAGCAGTCCTCGTTTCCTCGGGGAAGTCTCTTAGGAGGTTTCCGAGAACTACCTTGGCGATGTACTGTTTGAACCCTGCTTCGTCGTACTTTGCAGAGTAGATGCGTCTGTGTCCTCCCTTCCCTGTCGTCTCCGTGTAGTTAAGCACACCCTCGTCTACCATGGAGTTCAGGAAGTTGATTATAGATGCTCTGCTGATGGTCCTCTTTCCTATGAGATCTTCGTTCACCTGCACCCAGACGTCGCGGCTGCTCGCGCCTCCGCCGTCTAGACGCCAGAGGTACCGGAGGGCTACCTCCTGGTAGTCCTTCAGAACCATTGCAAGTCCTTCTCCTGACGTGTCAACCGTTATAGGCATTTTACCTGTCACCTGACGGGGCTACGTGAAGGTCCATTGTATTTAAACCTTCATGTGTTTGTTTACCTGCCCCCATCCTATTGTATGTAATTAATATAAAACACTTTTTTCATCTAATAATAAAAAAACCGCGCTAATATGTGAAGAAAAAGGTTAAAAGATACACTGAATGGAACGAAGCCGTTCTGATAAAAATTTTTATGCTAAACCACTCCCCCTAGTCTACAGAAAGACAGTGTCGGGTCGAGCCCTCCTGAGTATTGAAGGTTAGCTGATTGATCAACGCCGAGCAGATCCTTCTACTCATCTCCTTCACCATCATACTGGCTTACGTCGCCGGCATCTTCTATAACCGCACCAGGATACCCGACATCGTCTGGCTCCTGGGCTTCGGCATGCTCATGGGCCCCATACTGGGGTTCTTCGACGAGTCCCTGTTCGGTGGAATATTCGAGCTCATGCTCCTCGTCGCCGTCACCCTGTTCAGCTTCAGCACAGGGATATCCATCAACGCGCAGGAGCTCCTCGGCAACACCCGGAGGGCGCTGGGGCTGGCCTCGGCGAGCTTCCTGTCAATCACGTTGGCCGTCGGGGGCTCCCTTCGGCTCCTCGCGCCCGAGACCCTCAGCATGGTCGACGCTTTTCTGCTCGGGGCCATGGTGGCGGGGACGAGCGGCGTCTCGGTGAGCAGCCTGGTGTCGTCGATAAGCGGCGGCTTCAAGGACATGGGAGACTCCATGACGCTGCTTCAGCTTGAGTCCACCCTTGGTGACCCCATCAGGGTTGTGGCGGTGCTGACCCTCATCGAGATGGTCACTTTGACCGGTGCGGGGCCCAGGACAGCCGCCTTGGGCATACTCTTCGTGTTGGTGACTGCGGTCGCCATAGGTGCGGTGGTCGGGCTCATCTGGGGCGAGACGCTGTCAAGGCTCAGGGACCGGCCCCTCAACTACATGATGACCCTCGCCGCCCTGTTCCCGGTGTATGTGTTCGCTGAGTGGGTCAGCGGCGGAGGCGGTGGACCCATCTCCGTGTTCCTGATGGGCTTCACTCTGATGAACTTCGGCTACGTGACCCGGAGCCTGAGGCTGGAGAGGAGGGCCAGGATCGACAGGAGGAAGCTCAGAGGCTACCACGACGAACTCAACTTCCTCATCAAGGCCCTCTTCTTCGTCTACCTCGGCCTCGTGATGACGCCAAGCCTGGAGAGCTTCAAGGTGGGGCTCATGGTCTCGGCGCTCATAATCGTCGTGCGGTTCGTCGTAGCGACGATGGTCGGGAAGATAAATGGCTTCGGGGACGGGGAGCTCATCGTCACGAGGCTGATCTATATCCAGGGCGCCGGCGCCATGGTGCTGAGCCAGTTCCCCGTCAAGTGCGACCCAACCGGCCTCTTCTTCTCCAACCCGGACATATTCACGAACATATGCATCCCCATCGTCCTCGTCTCCTTGATCTACAACTCGACTGTGTCGCCGTTTCTAGCGAGGCGTCAGCTGGAATCAATTTCACGTGACGCCAAGCCTAAGACTGAGGGTGACGAGCCAGAAGAGGAGGAAGATGCTGGAGACCGGGTGACTTGACGAGCCACATGCAAATAAGTGGGAAAAGGTTGAGGGGCGGCTAGTCGAGGTACTTCTTGAACCAGCGCACCATGTGCTCCAGCCGCTCCCTGCGGTGCTTGGGCTTGCCTCCGCGGCTTAGCTCGTGGCTCTCCCCGGGGAACCTGATGAACTCGGTGTCCACGCCTAGGACCTTGAGGGCGGCGAACAGCTGCTCGGCCTGCTCCATGGGGCACCTGTAGTCCTCCTCGCTGTGTATGATCATGGTAGGGGTCTTCACGTTGGCGACGTGCCTGATGGGGCTCTTCTCCATGAACACGTCCTCCATCTCCCACGGGAAGCCCCCCAGCTCCGTCCTGCCGAAGGTCCAGCCTATGTCCGAGACGCCGAAGAACGTTACCCAGTTGGTTATGCTTCTCAGCGTCACAGCCGCGGCGAACCTGTCGGTGTGGGTGATGATCCAGTTCGTCATCACGCCGCCGTAGCTGCCCCCCGTCACCCCCAGCCTCCCCGTGTCCACCCCGGAGTTCCTCTCGATGACCACGTCCACGGCCTTCATCAGGTCGTCGTAGTCCTGCTCGAAGTAGTGGCCAGGCAATCCCGTCTGGTACTCCTCGCTGTAGCCGCCGCTGCCCCACGGGTTTATGTACATGACGGCCCAGCCTTGGGCGGCGAGGACCTGGAACTCGTGGAAGAAGCTGTTCCCGTAGGCGCCCCTGGGGCCGCCGTGGATGTGGAGTATCAGCGGGTGCTTCTTCGAGGCGTCGAAGCCTGGGGGCTTCATGAACCAGCCCTGCACCGTGTGCCCGGCGTCGCTGATGAAGGTGAACTCCTCGTGGGGCGTCACCTCCGTCTTCTTGAGGTAGTCCCTGTTGAGGTCGGTTACCTGCCTAGATTTCTCGCCGTCCCAGCTCCACAGCTCGATGGGTTTGGTGGTGTGTAGAACGGTGTAAGCGGCCTTGCCGTCCTCGTTGACGGTGAACGACTCGACGCTGTGGTCCATGCCTCCGAGCACCTTCTCGACGTCGCCGCCGTACCTATGCACCCTGTAGAGGCAGGAGTCGCCGTCGTAGGTGCTGGTGAAGTAGAGGTGGTCGCCGCTCCACGCCGGCATGGTGCCGGGGCTGCTTACCTTTATGTCGCTGCTGAGCTTGGTGCCCAGGTCTTGGTCGAAGCCGGAGGTGAGGTTCACCGGCTCCTCGCCCTCCTCAAGCGTCCAGACGTCGCCGTTGGAGCCTGAGCCGCGGCCGTAGTCGTGGCCGGTGAACGCGATGAGGCTCTCCTCCAGGTGGGGCGAGACGCCGCTTATGCTCATCAGCGTCTTCGTGAGCTGGACGGGCTCCCCTCCCTTGGCGTCCACCCTGTAGAGATAGTAGCGGTGCACAAGGTCTGCGTCGGGCTCCAGGTTGCTGACGAAGACGATGCTCTTGCCGTCGCTCATCCACTCCGCGTTCGCCACGTCGTACTCTCCCTCGGTGACCTGCCTAGGTTTGCCTCCCTTCGCGGGCACCGTGAAGAGGTGCTTGCGGAGGTTCTCGAAGAAGCCCCTGCCGTTGAACTTGTAGACGAGGCGGTCGATGACCTTGACGTCGCTCTCGCCCCTGTCCACGCGCTCCACGTCGCTTAGGAACAGGATGCGCTTACCGTCCGGGCTCCACCTGGGGCCTTCCACGCCCTTCTCCAGATCCGTGAGCTGCCTTGCCTCGCCGCCGTCCACGTCGATGACGTAGAGCTGGGCCTTCTTCTTCTCCTCATCCTCCTTGGCGGGCGGCTTCGAGGTGAACAGTATGCGTCTGCCGTCTGGGCTCCACCGGGGGCTCCCGTCCTTCCGGCGCCCCGACGTGAACTGCCTCGACTCGCCGGTTTCTAGGTCAGCGACCCAGAGGTCGCCCATGTACTCGTCCTTCTCGAAGTCCATCACCGTGTGGACGAAGACCACGCTCCCCCCGTCGGGGGAGATCTGGGGGGACGAGACCGCCCTGATCTTTGCGAGATCCATGATCTCGACACGCTTCAAATCAGCCATAGAGTTGCACGTCAATGATTTGGTTCCCACGGATAAAAAGCCAGCTAGAACCCATCGAGGCGGGGTAGGTATAGCTTCCACGGCGTCCCCAATACGTGAATGTGGGCTACCCTCCTAGCGCTCCTACCTTAACCTCTATGTGGTGGGGCTCCGCAGGGTCGAGGTAGTCGCCGCTCCGCGGCTCCCCTGCCCCTGATCCTCAAAACGGCTCCCCGTTTCTAAGAGTCTCTGGGCACCAAATATATTGTGTGAGCGCATGAAAGAGGGGTAAAGACTAGAGTCTGCCGTACTTCTCCAGCACCTCACGGGTCTCGTCCAGAGGCAGCGCGTGCCGTGTGTGACCGTTGAACCCGGTCATGGTCTCGGCCTTGAAGAGGGCGTTTATTATCGCCTCCTCCGTCGCCTCGACGGTGGCTAGGTAGAGGGGGCTCAGGACGCCTTCCCGGCTCAGCCGCGTCAGCGACGGGTAAGAATCGGTGTACTCCGTCAACCCCAGTCTCCCGGTCGTGAACGCTATGGTGAAGTCGCCGCTGCTGTTGCCGCTGAAGGAGCCGGTCCTCGCGAGGCCCATAGCGGTCCTCTTCGCCACCTTCCAGAGCTGCCGCGAGTCCAGAGCCACGTTGGTGGCCACTATCATCATGATGCTGTTACCGGGGCCTCTCTCAGGCTTCTCCGGTATGGGGACCTCCTTCCCCACGGGTGCCCCCGCTATCATCAGGTCCAGCTTGCGGCCGCAGTTAAGCTGGACTATTGCGCCGACTTCCGCGTCGCCCACCAGCCTCGATGAGGTACCTATGCCTCCCTTGAAGCCGTAGCCCGTCATGGGGGTGCCTCCGCCGACATTTCCCTCCTCCACGGCGCCCATTCCCGCGCCGCTACGGGCCTTGTCTATCGCCTTGAAGACCATTTCCCTGCCCACGTGTCTGCCGTAGTTGTCGGTTAGGTAGCCGCCGTTGGTCTCCCCCACCACGGTGTTCACGCTGAAGGGCTTTAACCCGTAGCCGTGCTCCCAGTAGTCCACGGATGCGTCCGCCACCTTCCATGTGTTCAGCGTCTCGGTGAGCAGCACGGGTGTCTCTATGTTGCCCTCGAACCTTATCTGGGTGAGCCCCACGGTCTTGCCGTAGCCGTTGAGCACGTCCGCCGCCGCCGTCACCTTCTCCTCGTAGAGGTTCCCCTGGTGCGGAACTATGGCCGTCACCCCGGTCCTCACCGAGTCGCCCTCGATGAGAGTTGAGTGTCCCACGCCGACCCCCTCCACGTCCGTGATGGCGTTATGTTTTCCCACGGGGAGGGTGCCCAGCTTCAACCCAAGCTCCCTAACTCTAATCCTAGACATGCCTCCATCTACTCTCCATTAACCCTTAAGGTTTCTGAGAGCCTTTATACGGCGTGGAGCCGAACGTTGGTTGTGTCGAGAGAGGAGACCAACAAGCAGTTCTTTTTGGACCGTTACCGTGAGCTTGGACACCGCCTCACAGGCGACGAGAAGACCCCCCAAGCCATCCGCATGAACACCATCAAGACCAGCGACGCCGAGATCATGGAGACGCTCACGAGCCTCGACATCAAACTCACCATAGTGCCTTACCTCGACCACGGCTACGTCGTCGAGGAATCAAGGTTCAGCCTGGGCGCCTCCATAGAGTATCTGCTAGGACTCTACAGCCTCCAGGAGTCAGCCTCCATGTATGCGGCCCAGACGCTGGCGCCGAACTCCGGCGACACGGTTCTTGACATGTGCGCCGCTCCTGGTGGAAAGACCACACAGATGGCCGCCTACATGGGGAACAGGGGGCAGCTGTACGCGGTGGACGTCGACAGGAGGCGCGTCTACGCCTTGGAGAACAACCTGGAGCGCTGCGGCGTCATGAACAGCCTCGTGTACCACGGCGACGTCACCGGCATGGAGCTGGGAACCAGGTTCAGCAAAGTGCTTCTCGACGCGCCGTGCTCCGGCAACTACGTTACCGACCCAGGTTGGTTCGGGAAGAGAAGCATCGAGGACGTGCACAGGAACGCGGAGATCCAGCGTAGGCTGCTGTCCGCGGCCGTGAGACACCTGGAGCCCGGGGGCACCCTGCTCTACTCCACGTGCTCACTCGAACCCGAGGAGAACGAGCTCAATATGGAGTGGCTGTTACGCAACCATGAAGCCTTCCTCGAAGAGATAGACGGGCCAGGGGAAAAGGGCCTGACAGAGGTTTTCGGCCAGCGACTCAGTGAAGAGATATCAAACAGCCACAGGTTCTGGCCGAACATGACCCATACACAGGGCTTCTTCCTGGCGAAGGTGGTGAAGAAGTGAGGCTTCTTAAGAGGTTCCTGGAGCAGGTTGGGTCCAAAATGGACCCGGAGGTGCTCATGATAGACAGCAAGAGGTTCACCCTGAACCAAGAGCTGAAGCGGCGGCAGTTCAGCAGGAAAGGTCTGGTGTACGCCGGGACGTACCTGGGCTGGAACAAGCGGCTCTTCGAGCCGGGCAGCCCGATTCTACAGATGCTGGCGGCTGAGGAGAACACGAGGAAGGTTCACCTCGACAGAGACACAGCGTGGCTTTTTGTATGCGGCAGGGACGTCTTCGAGGATAACATCGAACGCGTCGAGAGCGTCCTGGAGCTGGGAGGACACTACCTAGTGATGTTCGATGGACGTTGCATAGGATATGGGCGCTTCGAGACCTCGGCAGGCATCCGAGTCATCCGGAACCTGTTCGATTTAGGCGATTTTCTCAGGAGGGAGGACTCGGACTAGCCCATCCCACGTATTTTATTGAGGCATTAAACGTTATAGGTGATGGGAACCGATGTCGGGTTTCGACACTATGTTCGAGTATAAAAGCTGGAGCAAGGCGGTGGTCCTGTTCTCATGCTTAGTGCTCTTGACCCCCCAACACGCCTACGCTCAACGGGACGATCTAGTACTATACGTGGTGACGTGCCCCACTTGCTCCGGGGTCAGCGAGAGGGTGAAGACGCTCGAAGACAGCATGCCCGCCGGGGACCTTGTCTTCTACGACGTCGCCGAGAAGGTCAACACGAATCGTTTTCAGAGGATCACAGAAACGCTGGGAGAAACCCTCTACATGCCTTTGGCGGCGGTGTTCAGGGATGGAAGCCTTACGGCTGTAGCCTGCGGCGACCTCTCCGCCGAGGATTGGCGTAGGGTTTACGAGGAGGAGTGGAACGGAGTCCCCGTTTACATAGCTGTTTCGAAGGGCACGATGGAGGTCAATACAGTCGTCCATGACGATGAAAAGAAGAAGACGCTTTCTCAGCTCTTTACGGAACCATACGTCAGCGCTGTCACAGACGAGGCTGACTTCCTTGAGCTGCTGCCCATGGTCGCCGCCGCGGCGGCTGTCGACGCCATCAACCCATGCAGCTTCAACGTCTTCGTGATCCTCCTCTCCCTCGTGTTCTACGACGTTGGGAGAAAGGCTGCCCTGAGGGTGGGGCTTGCCTTCTCTTCAGGGCTCTTCACATCGTACTTCCTCCTGGGCTTGGGGCTGTTTAGCATCCTCCCGAGGGTATCTGGGATTAAGTACCTGGTTTCGGCTGTTGCCATCGTCTTCGGTGGTCTCAGGATACTTGATGCCTTGGGTATGGAGGTGAAGTATCTTCCAGACGCTCTCGCAGGCAAGGTCTCGGCCCAGATAGAGGGCGTGTCGAACCCTAGGAACGGTTACTGGGCGGGTCTGGCCACGGGTATACTGTTGCTGCCCTGCTCGTCTGCGCCTTACTTCATCGTCTTGAACCTGCTCTCGGAACGGGTCTACATGATCACGGGCCTCGCGTTGATTGCCCTGTACAACTTGATCATCGTCGCACCGTTCATATTAACCACAGTTGTGGTTCACGGCTTGATGCGAACCACGATGGACATCAAGCTCTGGTCCATGGAGAACCGTGTGTGGGTGAACCTACTGATAGGGGTGACCCTGGTCCTGCTGGGCCTGCTGAATCTAACAGTTTAATGTGATGTACAAGGATCACGGCACCGGATACGCTTAGTCATCTTGTTGTCTTTTCCCTGTTCTCGACCTCAGCGCTCTCACGCACACGCTCAACGGTCACAGGAGATAGATCATATCCGGTTGAATCGTCGTGGTTCCCCCTTTGAAAACTCTTTATATCATTAGCTAGCCATTATGGATTCCATGAGTGTATTTTCTAGTTATAGATCTAAGTCGGTCAGTAACTTGGGGCGAAGCAGCGACTCCGATCTGAGTCTCAA
>JAEHCT010000286.1 GCA_020697635.1 Candidatus Bathyarchaeota archaeon | reverse complement strand
AAGGATGAACACCAGGTTGAGCACGGTGCTGGCCCTAGTGATCACCATGTCATTACCCGCCCTGTCCCTGTACGCATGGCAGATGAGAGGAGCCAGCATCTCCGAGGATGAGACGGCCGTCGACGTTGCCCTTGTCTTCCTTAAGAACGGGGCCACCTTCGAGTTCGACGGCATCCCCGAGACGCTCATCATAGGGGAGACCCTGATCCTGGAGAGCTATCCCGTCCAGTACGTGGTCACGATCACATTCGACTCCAGGCACGCAGGATACGGGGACCGGACGGGGCAGATCCTCGCCCAGGTCATAACCCGCCACACGGCGAGGATCACCGTGGTTAACGGCGGGGTGGTCTCCGCGGTCTTGGACAACCGGTGGGACGAGATGAACCAGAAGGAGTTGTACCAGCCCGACGGCGAGTTCGTGACACCGGAGTCCGCTTTCGAGGCGGTCATCAGGTTCATCTTCGTCACCCACGAGGGTCTCGAGGAAGTCCCGATCTCCTCCTCCTGGGAGACGGAGGATCTGACCCCCGAGGGTCTCATGGGCGCAGCGAAGCTCCGGTTCACCGGCGTCGGTTGGACAGTGAACGTCAGCTGGGCCGTCGTGCTGAGCCCCACGTACACCATCGAGGCTGTGTATACCGGAGAGCCCAGTTTCACTTGGAGCGGGACCGTGGATCAGGCCGGAGCCGTCATGGAGACAGGGTTTGAGCTAACTAAATAGCACGGACCGCGGCCAATCTGCCATGCCTCTTCTTTGTGACATGAAAAATCGGCTCGATGATCTACACCAGCTAGTCAGCCTCGAGGAATATGCTCCCGAAATATCTTACACTCATCTTGATTATAGTGTTCGACGACACACATACGGATAAGTAATCGTCTCCCGGCTGATTTTTCGGGGTCAGGGGGTTAGGTGCCAGAAGAGATAGACAGTTCGCTCCCTCAGCCTAAGCGAAGTGTCAGAGCGAACAACAAGTACAGGGGCAGAGGCGGGAGGAGGCCCATCTTCCTAGCCCCGAGGCTCAGCCTCCTCCAGAGGATCAAGCTGAACCTCTTCGGCCACGTCAACATAAGCAACGGGATGGTGAACGGCTGGAAGGGGCGGACAAGGCTCCTCGCGATAAAGTGCAAGGATCACGGGGTCGTGGTGGGGATGCTGCTGGGGTCCGAGAGACGGGTTCGGTGCCCCCTCTGCAATGAATGAACCATCCTGACCGACAGTGGCTCCACGTCGCCTTTTGAATCGATGAGATGCGGCGTCCTCAGGCTTCTTCGGGCTCTACTACCACCGCGGTTCCCGTGGCCGATATGACGACTATGCCCATCTGGTACCCCATGTCCGAGGTCTCCAGGTCCAGGCCCACCACTGCGTTTGCACCCATCCTCATGGCCTTGGCCTTGACCCGGTCCATGGCCTCTATCCTGGCCTTCTCCAGCTCCGTGGTGAAGGCTGTGACCTCCCCGCCGAACATCGACTCGATGCCAGCCATGAACTTCCCAAGGACCCCCCGGGTCCTCGGGGTGAGGCCGGTGACCACTCCCAGGACCTTCCTGATCCTGTAGCCCTCGATGGAGGGTGTGGTGGTCATGATGAAGCTGACGGCTTCTCCGGTCACGGCGGCCCCGCATCTGGAGCAGTACTTGTCGTCCCCGGTGACCTCCGCTCCGCACGTTGGACAGTTCATGAGATTCTCACCCTACTGCGTCTTGTTCTAACGTCCCGTCCCATTTATTTGTTAGTGTGGGTTTCAGGATGGTATTCCTTCGAGGGCGAGAGTCGATCAGATGAACGTCTCAAGTAGAAAATATGGGATCGTTCAGCCTTGGCCGTAGGGCTTCGCTAGGAACTCCAGGATCTCGATGACGTACCCCTCGGGGTCCCTGAAGAGGAGGGTCCTCATCCTGAGGTACTGGGGCTCCTCGGGGGGCTGGTCTATATCGACGCCGTTCTCGACGAGGTGCCTGTGCCAGGCGTCTATGTCGTCCACGATGACGGTGATCATGACGGGCTTGTCCTCAGAGGGCTTGAGGGACCCCCTCTTCCCGTCCACGAGGCCGATGTGGGCGTTCTCCGCCACCTTGTAGACCTTCGCGAAGTCTACGTCGATGACCTCCTCGAAGCCCATGACCTCGCTGTAGAATTTGC
>JAEHCT010000285.1 GCA_020697635.1 Candidatus Bathyarchaeota archaeon | reverse complement strand
CCCTGGGGCTCTCGCCTATGTTTAACATGCCTATCTTCTTCATGGCTTGAAAACTGTGTCCACGCCCTATATGGCTTGCCAAGAAAATAAGGAGTTAGTGTTTGTGCTCTTTCTCTTTCTTGTGCTCCAGCTTGTGTTTCTCGAGCTCCTCTTTGGAGCCGAAGGACTGGCCGCAAGCTGGGCACGTCAGCTTCTCTTTACCCAAGCAAACACCGTGATCCCATCGAAGCCACGAGATAAAAACCATGGCGTCACATGAAACGCCTGCGCAGCGCCTCCCTCTCAGACTCCACGATGCGCTCGAAGAACGCGTCTCCCTCGCCCCCTGTCTCGGCGAGGATGTCCCACGCCTCGGTGGGGTCCACGTACTTCGCCGACACGACTATGGCCGCCCTCCTCCCGTACATGGAGACCAGCTTAGCGGCGTCTGCACCCCTCCGCCACCACCTGGGCGGCTCCTTCTTGCTCCTCTTCGTGGTGGCCTGGAGCTCGGCGACCTCCTCCATGGTCCTGTCGAAGACCCCTATCTCTGTGGAGCCGCATATGGGGCACTCTATCCTCTCCGGATAGTCCTTCGCCTGCCGCTCCTCCAGCCAGTCCCGCCTCCCGAGGCACGCGAGCACCCGGGTCTCGTTGTAGATCCGGGCCTTGGCCGACTCCATGATGATCCTGGTCAGCTTCTCAGGGGGCACTATGTCGGTCTTCATGGTTATGCTGTCGACGCCGAGCTTGCCGAGGGGGCTCACCTCGCCGCCGGTGTCCAGCACGGTGACCTCGATGTCCCCGTCGGCCATGCGCCGCAGCAGCCCCATGGTCGCCTCGATGTCTAGGTCCTGCCTGAGAGTGTCCTTCATGGCCTCCTCGAATATTATGGTGCCCTCGTAGCTCTTCATGAGGCGCCCCAGGGTGATGTTGCTGAAGTTGGCGAACTTGCTCAGCGCCCCAGCCTTCCTGGCGACGTTTATGAGCCTCTTCTTGAAGAGCCCCGTCTTGGTGACGGCGTCCCTGACCACTGCCTCCATGTCGCCGTCTGCGAGGCTCGTGAGCAGTCGTGCGACGTACCTGGCGTCCACGCTGCCCACGGTCTGGGTTATCACCATGTAGGTGTCCTGCTGGACGCCGACGGGGTAACCGGTGTCCTCGCTGATGACGTGTCCCACGATCCTGGCGAGGGTCCTGTTGGCGAGGCTGCCGAAGTTGGCGTGTATGATGACGTTGTCCTCCCAGTCCTCCACCACCACCCGCCTGTCGGAAGGTATGCTGTATCCTTTTCTGTGGTGGTCCACGAGCTCCGAGATGGCTCTCTTGATGGTGGCTACGTTGGCGGGGTACCGGAGGTGGAGGTCGCTGGCGATCTCGTCCACACCCATGCCTTCGCCGAGGCTGTCCTCGACGAACGCCTTTATCTCCCCGACCTCCAAGGCGACATCCAGCGGCACGGGTATCTGCTCGCCCACCCAGCTGGGGATGGCGCCGGTCGGGTCGTCCTCGCCGCGGACGTATATCTTGTCGTTGTGTATGTTGAGTATCTTCCACGCCTTGCCCCTGAGGGTGAACTTGACGCCTGGCTTGGCGTACTCGGCGACGAAAGCCTCCTGGAGGATGCCGACGGGGCTGTCCTCGTCCACGTCGACGATGAGGTAGTCCTTCTCGTCGGGGATCATGGATAGGTTGTTGAAGAAGTACCTGTACATGGTCTTGCGGCTGCCCCGGGGCTTGATCATGACCTCGTCCTCCTCGCTGAGCCAGGCGAGCCGCGGGAACCTGTCGTGCATGTACCGGGCCGCGTTGAGCACGTCCCCCTCGGTGAGGTCCCTGTACGGGTAGGCGTGGTCGAAGAGGTTCTTCACCTGGAGGAAGTAGAGCTTGTTTCTCTGCATGAGCTCGGCGATGATCTGGTTGACCAGGACATCGTAGGGCTTCTCCGGCACCTCCAGGGGCTCCATTATCTCCTTGAGGGCGCGCCTGCAGATGACCATGCTCTCCAGGGCGTCGTCGCTGTTCATCGCCACGATGACTCCCTTGCTGGTATCCTCTACGCTGTGGCCGCTGCGGCCCACCCGCTGGAGGAGCCTCGTCACCTGCCTAGGGCTGTTGTACTGTATGACGAGGTCGATGGCGCCAATGTCGATGCCCAGCTCCAGGCTGCTGGTGCAGAT
>JAEHCT010000284.1 GCA_020697635.1 Candidatus Bathyarchaeota archaeon | reverse complement strand
AGTCCAGCATTATCCTGAGCCGCCTCTTCCGTATGCTTGGCCGAGCGTTGCTCCTGAAGACGTGGCTGCCCTCCATGAACATGGCTAGCCGGGTCTCCTTGCCCAGGTGCTTGAGTGCCGTGTAGAACTCGGTGGTCTGATCCTCCCAGCACCTGTAGTCGTTCCAGCTGTGGACGAACAACACAGGCGTGTTCACGTCCGCCGCGTAGGTGATGGGCGACTTGTCCACGTAGACGTCGAGGTTGCTCCAGGGGCTGCCGCCTATCTGCTCCGGCGCGAAGTGGAACCCGATGTCGCTGGTGCCGAAGAAAGCCGTCCAGCTGCTTATACCGTTCTGGCTCACAGCGGCCTTGAACATATCCATGTGGGTGATGACCCAGTTAGTCATGAAGCCGCCGTAGCTGAGGCCTGTCACGCCGAGGCGATCCCTGTCGATCCACTGGAACTCGTCGAGGGCGTGCTCCACACCCTTCTTAAGATCCTCGTAGTCCCATACGCCCCACTCGCCTCGGATGTCGCAAAACCGCTGATCATAGCCGTCGCTGCCCCTGATGTTGATGTACAGGACAGCGTAGCCTTCGGCGGCGTAGAGCTGGTGCTCGAACATCATGGAGTCACCGAACTTGCTGCGCGGGCCTCCGTGAATGTCAAGTATGGCGGGGTACTTCCCGCCCTTCCTCCAGCCGTGGGGCTTCAGCACCCACCCCTCGACGGTGGTCTTGTCCTTCTGGGTGAACTCGAACCGCTCCGCCTTGCCGAGCTCGACGTTAGCCAGGAGGTGGTCGTTGAAACGCGTGAGGCAAGCCTCCTTCTCGTCGTGGATCCACATCTCCGTGGGCCTGTCGGTCTTCACGCGGGTGTACGCCACCTTCCCCTTCCTGACGCTGAACTCCTCCACGCTGAAGTCCCCGGAGACCACGGGGTCGATGTGGCCCTGCTCCACTTGGACCCTGTAGACGCCGTACCTGCTGCTGTCTGAGACGGGGAAGTATATCATGGGGCCCTCCCAGACCGGGGCCGGCATGCCCGTGTGGGGGCTGCGCAGGTCGTAGTAGTGGCGGCGGCTGCATCCACGGTCCAGGCTCTCCGTGAGGCTGGTGACCTCGCCCTTCTTCAGCGAGAGGACGTATACGCCCCAGTGGGTGGGGTACCCGTGGCTGCCGTCGTGCCCCATGAACGCTATCTGGCTGTCGTCCACCGACCAGCATATGGCCGAGATGGAGTAGCCGCCGAGGACCCGCTCATGTTTGCCGGTGGCGATGTCGTAGACGTAGAGGTCTGACTCGCTTGGCCTGAGCTGACTCGCCGACTTGGCATACGCCACCCTGCCGCCGAGGTTCCCGGGCGCGTAGCACTGGACGCTCTCGTCGCCGTCCGTGAGCTGCGTGACTATGCCGCTGTTGACGTCCACGACGTGGAGCTGCTTAGTCCTGTAGTAGGTCCACCCCTCGGCGTTATACCAGATGGGTATCCTGTCGATGACCCTGACCTCCGGGTCCTCCTCGCCGACCTCCGAGACGAAGTAGACCTTGGTGCCGTACATGTTCCAGGTGGGATGGGATACGCCTCCCCTGATCTTCGCTATGAGCCTCGGCTCCCCTCCCCATACCTGGGTGACCCAGAGTCCTTTTCCCTCCTCGTCCTTCTCCATCTCGCGGCGGCATGTGAAGAGTATCTGCTGGCCGTTGGGGCTCCACTTCGGGTCAGCCGGGTTTCCCCCGCTGTAATACCTGATGGGGTAGCCGTTGCCGCTGTCAATGACCCATATTGTGGTAGGGTATTCGTCGTCCTGCGGCTTAGTGACCACGAACGCCAGCTTGGAGGAGTCCGGGCTCAGCTCGGGGCTGCTGATCATGTTGAACTTGGTGAGGTCGTCAAGCTCTAGTCTACGCGCCAATGCATTCGCCTTCCAACACGGAAGATTAACTTATAGAAGTTATTAATGATAGGGATGCGTGTTCCATAATCTCGGGTTTGAAAAGGATAAAATCAGTGTAGACACCATAATTTGTAGGTAATCATAATGAGCATCAGGGAGATGGAGCCTTTCCCGCTGTGCGAGGACAAGATATACTTCAACAACGCGGTCATCGGTGCGGTCCCCGAGTCCACCATAAAGGTGGTGGAGGACTACTGGAGGGACTACGCCAAGACCGTGAGAGG
>JAEHCT010000283.1 GCA_020697635.1 Candidatus Bathyarchaeota archaeon | reverse complement strand
GTATTTTTCCTAATATGAGTGGGAAATAAGCCGTTTTAGCCTTACGTGGAGGGGATGCTCCCAGGACGGGAGAGGATGTTAGATATATTTTTATATAAAGAAAATAACTATGAAGCATCTTTCAACTATGGTTGAAAGATGATGTGCCCCGGTAGCCCAGAGCGGAAAGGTGAAGGGGATGGAGTTCTCCATCGGAGTGGGCGCGTCGTACGTAGCACTAGCCTTCGGTGGACTATACTTCATCTACGCCCTCAAGTACTACGCCTCCACGCTGATAGCCCTCAGGCTTCTCAACGAGGCCGACGGAGGCGACGAGGGGGACGAGGCCCCGGTGTCCGAGGCGCAGTACGAGCCGTTCGTGTCCATCCACCTGCCATTCTACAACGAGGTGAACGTGGCGAGGAGGATAATCGACGCGTGCATCGACCTCGACTACTCGAACTACGAGGTGCTGGTCGCGGACGACTCGCGGGACGGCACCGTCAAGCTTCTCCGTGACCCCGGCTGGAGAGTCTCACGACCCATTCTCAAGTTCGTCCACAGGAGAGACAGGACGGGCTTCAAGGGCGGCGCCCTCCAGCAGGCCCTCCGGTACATGCACCCGGACGCCGAGTACGTCGTGGTCTTCGACGCCGACTTCGTGCCGCCGCCGGACATACTCCGGATGTTCCTGTCCGAGTTCGAGGCGAGGCGCGGAGAGGGAAAGCCCGTCGCCGCGGTCCAGGGGTACCAGCTGCACCATCTTAACAAGAACGAGAACTGGCTCACCAGGGGCGTGAGGGCCGAGTACAGCGGCAGCTACATGGTGGAGAGGGTGGCCGAGGAGGCCCTAGGCGCCATGAAGATGATCAGCGGCAGCGTGTTCATGCTCAGTGCGGAGCTCCTCAGGGTGCTGGGGTGGACCACCAGCATAACGGAGGACTGGGAGCTCACCCTCAGGCTCTACCTGGAGGGGTACAGGGTGGTCTACACGCCGCTTATACAGGCTCCGGCGGAGATACCCAACACGGTGAGGCGGCTCGTCAGGCAGAGGATGAGATGGGCCGAAGGCCACACCTACGCCGTGCGGAGATACTTCTGGAGAGTAATCAGGTCGGAGAACCTCACTTTGAACGAGAAGCTTGAGTTCCTGTACTTCTCCCCCTACTACCTCCAGTCGGCGTTCTTCTTCGTGGGCACCGTCTGCTGGATAGTGTCAGAGGCGACGCGGAGGAGGCCCCCGTTCTGGACGCCCGTCCTAGGCTGGGGCCTCGTGGTAAGCAACTTCCTCGCGATTCCGTTGATGGGGCTGGCCGGCGTCTTCATGGAGGGGGATCTCGCCGAGGACTATGGGGGCGTCTTCTCATTCGTCGCCCTCAGCTACATAGTCACGCCGTACCAGGCGTACGCGGCGATCAAGGGCCTCTTCGAGGGGGACGAGGGGACGTGGATAAGGACTCTGAAGACGGGGAACATCACCGACTCCGTCATGGGCGTCAAGTTCAGGTCTCTGATACGGTGGTTCAGGAGTCTCCGGAGGGAGACAAGGAGGAAGGAGAGACCCGTGGACGAGGTGGCTTACCTCGTCAAGGTGCCAGTGCGTAGGCTTCTCTCCGCGGCGTGTGTCTGCCTGATCGTGCTGCCGTTCGCGGACAGGCTGCTGGCGCTTAAATCCATTCTGCTCTGGGCACTGAGTCTAGGTTTAGGGTTGTTGGAGGTGTTGAAGGCTGGGTAAGCATTTCTCGGTGGATGACGGGAACCTGTACATATTCACGACCATGGGTGACGCCATGCTCAACCTGAACGCGTTCCCCGAGGAGCTGAACCTCTTCGAGGCCGAGTCCTCGTGGAGGATCAGCCCATGGGTCGCCGTTGTGGAGGATGTGCTGAACAGGCAGCTTGAGAAGGCTCAGATAATACTGCAGCTCCACGGATACGGGCGCGTGGACGCGCAGAAGGAGGCCTTGGAGGCTTACTTCCTGGAAGGTGACGAGCGGCGGCTGATGCAGGTGATAACACTGGCTGAGGCGGAGTTCGTGGAGGTCGTGTCGATAGAGGGAAGCGAGAAGGACTAGGATTCCCGGTTTTTCTTGCCGAACCCGACCACGAGGTCCACCAGCTTCTTGTTATCGATCTCGGCTCGGCTGCGCCAGTCCAGGTACATGACTCCCTGCTCGTCTGCGCCGAGGTAGCCCTGCTGCATGTATCTGTCCAGGTTGAGCTTGACCCT
>JAEHCT010000282.1 GCA_020697635.1 Candidatus Bathyarchaeota archaeon | reverse complement strand
GCAGAATCGCATACCCTTTTCACGCGTCGTCACCCCTGTGATATGCTAAACGTTTTTAGGAACACCTAACACCCTAATCTGAAAGAACCTTGAGCATACGCGTACTATTCAACCCAATAAACAGGGAGCTAACAGCAGAGAAAGGAGACAACCTGCTGCACCGTATGCGCGAGGAAGGCATCAGAATAGAGGCCCTCTGCGGCGGAAAAGGGCTCTGCGGCAAATGCAAGGTCATCCTCGAAAAGGGGAAAGTCAAGAAGAAGTCCACCACGCCCGACAAGTTCCTAAGCCACGACGAGCTGGGGCAGGGATACCACCTTGCCTGCATGGTGGAGCTCTTCGAGGACTGCGTGTTCACCATACCCACCGAGAGCAGGATAGACGACCCCAAGATACTGCTCAGCAGCAAGCTCGAACTCGAGCAACTGAACCCGGCTTCAAAGAAGTACCTAGCCGAGCCCACCGGGAAGCCTAGAAGCTCGCTGCTCCTCCAGAGGCGCGGCGTCCGCCTCAAAGACTACGACGGCCCCTCTCCTAGGATTAACGACGACATGTACGAGAAGCTGGACCGCCTCAGCGGAGAGGATGAGGTCACCGTCACCGTGACCCGCACCAGCGGGTTCCCCGAGATAATAGACGCCGAGCAGGGGGACACCCGGGGCGCTAACCACGGGCTTGCCATCGACATAGGCACGACGACGGTGGTAGCCATACTCGTGGACCTCGCCACAGGCGACATATTGGGCACCGCCTCAGGCATGAACAGGCAGATCACCTACGGCGAGGACCTGATAACACGCATAGCCCTAACCAAGACCCCGGAAGGCCTCAAGAAGCTCCAGAGCATAGTCGTGGAGACCATAAACGACCTCATAGCCCGCCTAAGCCAGGAGACCGGAGTGGACGCCACCAAGATTTCAGACGTCTCGGTTGGCGGCAACACCGTCATGAACCACCTCTTCGCCGGCCTCGAGTCCTACTACCTGGAGATGGCAAACATCGAGGTGTCGAGGGACCCCATAATCGTCAAGGCCGGGGACGTGGGGCTCGCCGTGAACCCGGAGGCGTACGCGTACTGCGTCCCCAACGTCAGCCGGTTCCTCGGCGGCGACGCCATAGGCGACGTCCTCGCCGGCGACATGCACAAATCGGAGGACATGAGCCTCATGGTGGACCTGGGCACCAACGGCGAGGTGGTCTTCGGGAACAGCAGCTGGCTCTTCTCGGCGTCATGCGCGTCGGGCCCAGCCTTCGAAGGCGAGGGAGTAAGACACGGGATGCGGGCCGCCCTCGGAGGCATCGACCACGTAAAGATCGACGACGAGACCAAGAAAGCCGAGGTGTCGGTCATCGGCGACACGAAGCCTAAAGGCATCTGCGGCTCCGGGCTCATAGACCTTGTCGCCGAGATCTTCAGGGTGGGCGTCCTGGACTTCTCGGGCAAGCTGGTGCCGGGGTCCCCCATGGTCCGGGAGGGGAAGTGGGGCCTGGAGTACCTGGTGGTGCCGGCGGAGGAGACCGTCATCGGTAAAGACATAGTGCTCACACAGGCCGACCTGGACTATGTCATAGACAGCAAGGCCGCGGCGTGCGGAGGCATAACCGTGCTCATGAAGAAGCTCAGGATAGGCATCGAGGACGTCAAGAACATCTACCTCGCGGGGGCCTTCGGCACCTTCACGAACCTGGAGAACGCCACCCGCCTAGGCATCTTCCCGGAGTTCCCCAACGGCTCTGTCCACCCCATCGGCAACGGCTCGCTCTCCGGGGCCTACGCCACGCTCATGTCCATGGAGAAGCGGCGGGAGGCCAGGGAGGTGGCGCAGAAGATGGTGTACGTCGACCTCCTCGTGGACATAGAGTTCATCGACGAGTACAGCATGGCGCTGTACCTGCCGGGAGCCAAGCAGTACTTCCCCACCCTCAGCGGTGGTTAGTTTTAAAGCCGCCACATCCATGTATCACAGAGCGAAGCCCGTAACCAAACCTAGCTTATGGGCATAAAATTGGTGAAACATATGGGTGACACAATCGTCGTAACCGGGCGCGGCGGGACAGGGAAGAGCACTTTCACGACCCTCCTCTCACGGTTCCTCGGGGAGTCTGGGGTCGAGCCCCTGCTACTCGTGGACTCCGACCCCGACGAGAGCCTCGCAGAGATGCTGGGGATAGACCTCGCGGCCGAGAGGAAGAAGTCGATAGCCGACGTGCT
>JAEHCT010000018.1 GCA_020697635.1 Candidatus Bathyarchaeota archaeon | reverse complement strand
AAACTAAAGATAGTTTTACTTTTTATCAAATATCAATATCTATATTAACGTCATATCCTCACCCTTCTTAGAGGTTTTTTTTGTGAGTGATGAGAAAAACCTTCAGAGCGCAATAGACGAAAAAGGATACAAATGGAAATACGGGACAACATCCCTCTCAGCCCTAAGCAACAAAGAAAAAAAGTCTAGGCTCGGCCTCAAGGTAGAGAAGGCGGAGCTAGACGCCACAGCCAAAGCCATACAGGCCGCCACAAGCCTACAGGCGTTCCGCGCAGCCGTGGCCTTACCAGCCTCGGTGGACTGGCGGAACAAGGGTGGCGACTGGACCACACCCATCAGGGACCAGCAGAGCTGCGGCTCATGCGTCGCCTTCGGCACCGTAGCCACCCTAGAGGCACGCATAAACATAGCGTGCAAGAACCCCAACCTCGACAAGGACCTCTCCGAGGCGCACCTCTTCTACTGCGGCTGCGGCAACTGCTGCAACACGGGGTGGAACTTCAGCCCCGCCCTGACGTTCTGCAAGAACACAGGCGTGGGGCTCGAATCGAGCTTCCCCTACACCCCAAGCAACCAGCCATGCAAGGCAGGCGTCTCACCCTACATCAAGATCACGGGCTTCAGCTCCGCCTTGACCATGACCGACAGGAAAACCGTACTCGCCAACAGGGGCCCCATGGTCGCCGGCATGGCAGTCTACTCCGACTTCTTCGGCTACACAGGCGGCGTCTACCGCCACGTCTCAGGAAGCCTGCAGGGATACCACGCGATATGCGTCGTAGGGTACAGCGACGAGGAGGATTGCTGGATATGCAAGAACAGCTGGGGCACCGGCTGGGGAGACAGCGGCTGGTTCAAGATCGGCTACGGCGAGTGCCTCATAGACACGAGCTTCGCCTTCTACGACGTAGAGCTGACCTGCCCACAGCCCACGGACCCGTGCAAGAAGTACGTACCCTACCTCAAGAAGGTGCTATCCGCGGCGTACAGAAACCCGCGGCTCAAGGCGTGCCTCTGTTACTACATATGCAGGACAGGTAAAAGGCCTCGCGCCACATACACCGACCTACTGATAACCAGACGGGTATACCTGATCCTCAGGAGATGCCCCAAGTACCGCCTACCCTTCTGCCGACTGCTGAGATGCATCCGCTACTGACGGCATGAAACAGATCGAAAGGGAGAAAAAAGAGATGAAAGAACTGGAACAAGACGAGGAGCCCGACGCGGTGCTGCAGGAGCTAGACCAGGAGCTTGAGATGAACGAGCTAGAGCTCGAGCTGGCCCCAGCCGAGCTTGAGGAAGAGGAGTACGAAGTCTCCGACCTCGAGCTAGAGCTGGCCTCCCCCACCATACTCATGGAGCCTGAGGAGGAACTCGAGATGACAGAGCTGATGCTGGAACTAGCGCCAGCTGAACTGAAACAAGAGGAGCACGAAGTCTCCGACCTCGAGCTAGAGCTGGCCTCCCCCACCATACTCATGGAGCCTGAGGAAGAACTCGAGATGACAGAGCTGATGCTGGAGCTGGCCCCGGCCGAGCTTGAAACCGACGTTAAGGCCGAGCTGTTAGCATATGTTATTACCGATGAAAACGAGGATGATTGGGATATCTGCTGTTAACAGATAGGCGCTGAGGTGAAAAAAATACCGTCGACATACAGACCCCCAAATTTTTTTATCACAATTAGTCAGGGCGAGGAGTTCAACATATCCCTCGCCTCCATCCCTTCCGCGGGCTACACTTGGAACACACAGTACGACGAAAACATCCTAGAGCTAACAAAACCCAAGGAGACCATCAGGATAACCGACGCGATCGGCGGAGGCGTGGAGGAGCTGTTCACGTTCCGAGCGAAGAAGAAAGGCAGCACAGAGGCCACCATGATATACAAGAGAGCATGGGAGAATACACCAGAAAAAACCATGCAGTTCAGAATCGAAGTAAAGTAAACGACCCAGATTAACGGCCTAATTCCTAGAAGCAAATTTCTTGTCACGAACTACAGCGAGTTTTCCTCAGACACAAAGCACCCAGTCATCGAGCAGATATACGTGCTCCCACTCCGAGGCAGGTAGACGCGACCTCTCGCCCACCCTCCAGCCCTTGCCCACCACCTCAAGGTAGTAGCAGCGGACATCGTTGACCTCGTAGAACGTCACGAAGAAGTCATCGCCCTTAGCCACCCGCTTTGGGACCCACACCCATGGATGAGCAGACTCGATCCACCCGGCCCACCAATCAAACTCTACTGTTCCGAAACATTTCTTAATGCGTCTTGTGTTAACCATGAGGTTCGAATGAGACAGATCAAGATCACAATAGTCGCCATAGTCGCAGTAATCATTTTGTACTTCATCTACAACCAGGCGAAGGCTATCGCTGCGCCGAACATATTCACCATCGTCATAATATTGATGGCGGTCCTGATCCTGTCCAACGTAGCCAGGACCTGGATGAGGGGATACTGAGAGAAGCAAAGCCCTTCAAAAGAAGTAGTCTGCTATCATGGAGGCCACGTAGACCAGCATCGCCGCGTGGAACAGCGGCAACGCCCTCAACCAGTCACGCGGAGACTCGCCTCTATGGATGAGCACGTTCGCCGCGGATAGCAGCAGGAGGCCCACAGCAATGCCGATGACGGCGACCAAGCCGTGGACCCGTGCGAACAACGCCGCCCCCAGCACGTGGAGGGCCGTGAACACCAGTATCCAGTTCTTCGTCCCCCGCGTACCGTAGAGGAGGGGCACAGTCATCAACCCCCGGGCCTCGTCGTTCACCGCGTCGACGATGTCGTTGGCACCCAGATGAGCTTGGGCGAAGGGATAGAAGAACAGGAAGTAGAGCAAGGCGACCGTGTCCGGGCTGCCGTTGCAAAGGTAGCCCGCGACGGGGAACAGGGAGAAGTCGGTGCGGCCCAGGAGTTGGGCCAGCGGAGCCGCCTGATCCCTCTTCTTCACCTGGTAATAGTACTCCATGCCGTAGCTGTACACCATGATCACGAAGACATACACCGAGTTAGGGTAAGGCAACGTGAAGATCAGCGCCGACGTGGCGGCCACGAGGCAGAGGAACAGAGTTGAAGCCTGGCGCCGTGAGACGGAGCCGGAGGGAATCGGCCTGGTCCCGAAGGGCCTCCAGTACCGCGTCAAACTGTGCTCTATATCCCTACTATCGACATCGCTGTCCACGAGGTCGTTCAACACGAACCCGGCCTCGAAGCCGAGGAGCGCTATTGCCGCGGCCTTCCCCACCAGGGCCCAGCTGAACCACCCGTACCGGGGGAAGCTCAGGAAGAGCCCCGAGCAGAAGAGGAGCGGCCAGACGAAGAAGAAGTGCAGCCGCGTCAGATCGAGGTAGGGTTTCAGCGACTCCAGAGCCATCGAAGGCTGTCATCACCCCATCGTTTAAAAACCATATCCCTCAACAGTTGATGGCAGCACAAACAGAGCGGATGCGTATCATGTATAGCCTCAGGACCCTCGCGAGAGTCATACGCCCCCACATAGTCGCGGGCGGCTTCCTAGGCTACCTCCTCGGGGCGCTCCTGGCGCTGAACCTGGGCGGCGGGTTCAACCCCGTACACTTCGCCCTGGGCTACGTGGTGGTGCTGGCAGGAGACCTCTCCACACACTATAGCAACGACTACTTCGACGTAGAGATAGACATAGACTCTCCGCCCAAAGCCTTCGGGAGAAGCAACGTCCTCGTGGAGCACCCACGGGCGCGGCCAGCCGCGCTGGGCACAGCCGTCTTCTTCTCCGCCGTGGCTCTAACGGTGGCCGCCTTCATGGTCTTTTCCGGGGTCTCCGCGCCCACCCTGCTATGGGTGACGGCGTCAGCGGGGGCATTGGGCTGGATGTACTCGTCGCCGCCGGCTCGGCTCAACGCCCGCTGCCTAGGCGAGGTCACCATAGCCGTCGGCACCGGCTTCGCCGTGCCCGCCGTAGGCTACATCGTCGCCGCGGGGGCCCTCGACGACACGCTGCTGCTGGTCTCCGCCCCGCTGATGCTCTACGGCTTCGTTCTCAGCTTGAATCTGGAGCTACCGGACATGGAGGTGGACAGCAGCCACGGTAAGAGGACACTCGTCGTGACGCTGGGGAGACGCCGAGCAGCCCTGCTGGCTGTGCTTGTCACGGCCGCTGCCTCGATGATCTTCACCGTGTCCCTGGCTGGAAGGGGGGACGGCTCCTGGCTGGTGCCGTTGTTCTCGTTGGCTCCGCTGGCCGCGGCGCTCAGCGGAGTGACGGCAAGCCTCGACGACCCGGTGGACGCGGACCGCCTGAGCGCAAGGATCATAGTTGCTCTGTTCCTCTTCCTCCTCGCCTTTGACGGCTATCTTCTGTATAACCTACTCGTCTGATATGCCCGAGCACCTCATGGCCCCCCTAGCAGGGCTTCCATCTGCTTCCGCCACCATTCGTCTTAAATCGCCCCGTTTCGCTTCACCTATTATCACCCCGGCCGCCGGGGAACGGAGCGAACCACATTGAAATCCGACAAGGTACTGGACTGCACGGGGCTCTACTGCCCCGAGCCCATATTCAGGACGCGGATGGCGCTGGACGAGTTGGAGAAGGGCCAGGTGCTGGAGGTTTCCGCCGACGACCCCGCCGCCGAGGGAGACCTTCACAGGCTGGCCGAGAGGATGGGCTACGAGGTGCTCGGCGTCACGAGGGACGGCGACGAGGTGACCCTCCTCATAAGGAAGTAGCCTTCACTCCCTGAAGCGCTCCAACGTAACCATCCAGTCCTCCCTGTCGAAGACCTCACCGTCCTCCTCGATAAGGCACTTCACGCACCTACGCTTCGACAGGTTTCCGCAGTAGAAGCAGTAGCTCTTTCCACACTCCTCACAACTATAGAAGGTGGGAGCGTCTAGTCCACATATATCGCATCTCAACGTTGCACACACTCACGGAATACAATAATTCATTAGTTTTTTAAAAAAATATCGTAAAAATATGTATAATATATTAAATAAACTTAATGTATATGCCCGGGCTCTACCTACACTTTATAATACATGGTATCTCTTGGAGAATCAATGTCCATCAGAGTCTACATGGACCACGGCGCGGGGCGCTCAGTCGACCCCCGCGTCCTCGAAGCCATGAAGCCTTATTATACCGAGCGCTTCGGCAACCCCGCCTCGTTCCACTCGGAGGGGTTCAAGACTCTTGAGGCGTTGAATGCTGCGAGGGGCAGCGTCGCCCAGCTGATCAACGCCGACCCGTCCGATATCGTGTTCACGTCCGGCGCCACCGAAGCTAACAACCTAGCCCTCCTGGGCGCAGCGCTCCGCAACAGGAAGAAAGGCAGCAAGGTCATGAGGTCCGCCGTCGAGCACATCAGCGTCATAAACATATGTAAGGAGCTGTTTAGGGATGGCTTCGAGGTCGTCGAGTGCCCCGTGGACGAGACCGGGGTGCTTGATCTGGCGGAGCTGGAGAGGCTCGTCGACGACGACACGGTGCTGGTGACCGTCATGGTCGCCAACGGCGAGATAGGGACCCTACAGCCCGTTAGAGACGCCGCCGAGTTGGCACACGGCCACAGCGCCCTGTTCCACACAGACGCCACCGCCGCGGCGGGCCAGGTGCCGCTAGACGTGAAGGAACTGGGCATAGACTTGATGACCCTGAGCAGCAACGACATCTACGGCCCCAAGGGCGTCGGCGCCCTCTACATCAGGAAGGGGGTGAGGGTGAAGCCCCACATGATAGGCGGGGGCCAGGAGAACGGCATACGATCAGGCTCCGAAAACGTCCCCGGCATCGTGGGGATGGGCGAGGCCGCAAGACTCGCGAGACAAGAGATGGAAGCGGAGTCCAAGAGGCTCACCGCCCTCCGGGACAGGCTAATCGAGGGGGTGCTAGCCGCCATCCCGGAGTCGTACCTCAACGGCCACCCCACCGAGAGGCTGCCCAACAACGCCAACATCCGCTTCAGCTACATAGAGGGGGAGGCCCTCATACTCAGCCTAGACGACCTGGGGATACAGTTGAGCAGTGGCTCGGCTTGCGCCGCCAAGACCCTGGAGCCCAGCCACACCCTGCTTGCCTGCGGCCTCAAACATGAGGAAGCCCACGGCAGCCTGGTCTTCACCCTAGGAAAGAATAATAACCTCGATCAGGTGGAGTACGTGATAAGGGAGCTGCCGGGCGTCGTGGAGAGGCTGAGAGCCATGTCGCCTCTCACGCCCGAGGAGCTGAGGTAGGATGTACAGCGAGAAAGTCTTGGAACACTTCAAGAACCCCCGGAACGTCGGGGAGCTGGAGGACGCGGACTCCGAGGGCACCGTAGGCAACCCCGTGTGCGGTGACATGATGACCATGTACATTAAGGTCAAGGACGACCGCATTGAGGACATCAAGTTTAAGACCTTCGGGTGCGGCGCCGCCATCGCCACCAGCAGCATGACCACGGAGCTGGCCAAGGGCAAGACCCTCGACGAGGCTCTCAAAATCAGCCGAAAGGACGTCGCGGAAGCTCTGGACGGGCTGCCGCCGGTGAAGATGCACTGCAGTAACCTCGCGGCCGACGCGCTCCACGAGGCGATAAAAAGTTACAAGGAGAAGACAAAAAATGAGTAAGGTAGTGAAATGTAAGGTATGCGGGCAAACCGAGGACGAGAGATGCGCGCTTATGCGGGTGGTCGTTGAGGAAGACGGGGAAGAAGTGGCTTACTGCTGCGAGCAAATATATAGCGAAGATAATAAAGAGATATAAAGAAGTAGAAACGAGTCTATGCACCTAGGAGCCAACGATTTGGATAGAAAGGATCTGGCGTCTCTTGTATCAGCCATCATGAACGCTCCGCTGATTACAATGCTCACGTTCATACCACTCATACTGAGGTACGGTAACGGGGACACGCTGAAGCTTTTCGCCATCACCGGATTCTTCGGCTGCTTCCTCCCCATCGGCATCGTCGTGACGATGCTGAAGAAAGGAGTCATCTCTGACTTCTACGCCACCGACAGGCTGGAGAGGTTCATACCCTTCCTCGCCACCATCACGTCCTACTTGATGGGATCCGTGGCCCTCATCATCGTCAACGCGCCGCCGCCGATAATGGCACTCATGGCTTGTTACATAGTCAACGGCATAGTGCTGCTAGTGATCACGTTCAAGTGGAAGATCAGCATCCACGCCTCCGGGGTCACGAGCCCCGTCACAGCTCTGGTCTACCTCCTGGGCACGCGGATGCTGCCGCTGTTCATGCTATTCATCCCCGTGGCATGGGCGAGGCTAGAGCTGAAGGCCCACGACAAGAAGCAGATCACCGCGGGCGCCCTGTTGAGCACGGTGCTCACCTGGCTGCAGATGATCTTCTACGTGAACTACCTGTTCATATAAGGAAGGAGTCTACCCTTCAAGGATCTTCTCGGCCATCGAAACGCCGAAGTCGTAGCACTTCAGCCACTCCTCCTCCGTGGGCTTGTAGCTGAAGTCGAGGTCGTTATCCACGAGCTCGATGCCGGCGAGCCTCATCTGCTCCTCGACGAACCTTTTGGCTCCGCCCGCCCAGCCGTAGCTGCCGAAGGCGGCTCCTATCTTGTTCGGGGGCTTGAGGCCCCGCATGTAGGCTAGGAACCCTGCGACCGTCGGGTAGACGTGGTTGTTGAGGGTGGGGCTGCCCACGAGGACTGCGCGTGCCTCAAGTATCTCGGTGATGACGTCGCTGCGGTGGATCTCGGTGAGGTTGAAGACCCGGGTCTCGACGCCTGCGCCGCCTATGCCTTCGGCTATGGCGTACGCCATCTCCTGGGTGCTCTTCCACATGCTGTCGTATGCGATTACGGCCCGTGGCTTCGTCTCGCCGCCAACCCACCTAGTGTAAGCCGCCAGGATGTCGCCAATATCCTTCCTCCATATGACGCCGTGGCTGGGCGCTATCATCTCTATGTCGAGGCCTGCGAGGGCCTTGACGGCGTTGTTGACTGTGCGGCTCAGGGGCATCAGTATGTTGGCGTAGTAGGCGGTGGCCTCCTGCCATAGGATGGCCTGGTCAACCTCGTCGTTGAAACGGGCGGTGGACGCTATGTGCTGGCCGAAGGCGTCGTTACTCAGGAGCAGCCTGTCCTCGGGGATATAGCTCACCATGCTGTCTGGCCAGTGGGCCATGGGCACCGGGGTGAAGCTGAGGGTCTTGCCGCCAAGGTCCACCCGGGGCATCTCCTTGATGCTGACGAGGTCCATATCGCCGTAGTACTTCTTGAGGACAGGGATCCCTCTGTCGCTGGTTATGATCTTGGCGTCTGGAGCCTTCTCGGCGATCCTCACGAGGGATCCGGAGTGGTCCGGCTCGGCGTGGTTGGCCACGATGTAGTCTAGGTCCTTGGGGTCGACGACCTCCTCGACGTGGCGGAGCATGGTCTCGTAGAACGGCGCCTTCACCGTGTCCACGAGGGCCGTCTTCTCTCCCTGCACGATATAGGCGTTGTAGCTCGTCCCCCTGTGGGTGATGTAGCCGTGGAAGTTCCTGATGTCCCAGTCCACGGCGCCCACCCATGTGACTCCGTCCTTCAGCTGAATCAAAACACCACCTTATCGAGAGTGCATCTGAGGCACGAGATAAAAGGCTTATGTGGAACCCTGCAACCTTGTGTCTGACAGCGAATGAACCTGGTAGCCTCCACGCTCCACCTCATGGACAGGCCGCTGGAGCAGGTCTTCCCCGACCTCCTGGGCCTAGGCACACGGAACATAGAGCTGGCGGACAGCGGCCACCACGCGTTAAACCCCAAGCTGGTTGATCGGCTCCAGGAGCTCAGGGCCAGCTACGACCTGAGCTACAGCATACACGCCCCCTACGCTGACACAAACCTGGCTGCGGACGACGACCTCATCAGGGAGTGGATACTCAAGCGTATACGGGCTTCCATCAGGTTCGCCAGCGAGCTCGAAGCCGCGTGCGTCGTGGTGCACCCCGGCTGGACGACGGCCACGGACAGATTCATGAAGGGGCGGGCCTGGGAGCTCAACCTCAGGTCCCTGAACTGGCTCCTCAGGTACGCCGAGGAGTACGGCGTGGACCTGCTCATAGAGAACGTCCCCTACTCCATGCCCTACCTGCTGGTCTCCGTCGAGGACTTTGAGCTGTTCTACGAGGAGATGGAGTACGATATGGGCATGGTGCTCGACGTGGCCCACGCCAACCTCCAAGGAGAGGTAGGGGAGTTCATACGGCGTTTCAGGGACCGTATAAGGCACGTCCACGTCAGCGACAACGACGGCGAGACCGACCAGCATCTGCCCATCGGAGACGGCGGCGTAGACTGGGAGAAGGTAGTGGACAGGCTTCGGGGAAACGGGTTCAGCGGCTGGGTCGTCGTCGAGTCCTACAGCGAGGTGCCCCGGTGCCTCGAATACCTGGGCTCCCTCATCTAGGCTGCGGCAGCTCGATCTCCATCATGTCCTCGGCGACGAAGACGTCCTCGAAGACCTGTCTCGCCTCCTCCAGCAGCACGTCTGGGTCGAAGTACCGTGAGCTTATGTGGACCAGCGCGAGCCTCTTGACGCCGGCCTCCCTCGCCACCTCCGCGGCCTCCCGGGCCGTGGTGTGGCCGTCCTCCTCCGCCCTATCCTGCAGCTCGTGGCTGAAGGTGGCCTCGTGGATGAGCAGGTCGGCGCCCCTGGCTAGCTCGATCATCTCGGGATACGGCCTCGTGTCGCCGCTGTAGACGATCCTCCTGCCCGGCCTCGGCGGATCGGAGACCTGCATGGGCTCGACGGTTATGCCATCAACGGTAACCGCCTCGCCGTGCTGAAGCGTGTGCCAGAGCCTACCCTCAGAGACGCCGAGGGCCCTCGCCTTTTCCGGGTGGAACCTGCCCGGCCTGGGCTTCTCGAGGAGGCCGTAGCTCCAGCTCTCCACCCTGTGGCTGGACCTGACGGCGACGACGTCAAGCCTGTCGTCGGTGTACACGACGCCTGGCTCCTGTATCTCGTGGATTATGACGGGGAAGGTGGGGCCCCCCAGGGCCTCGCTAAACGCCTTTACGTACTCCACGGTCCCTGACGGCCCGTAGACGTCCAGCCGCCTCTCCCGTCTGAGCAGGCTCATTGATTGGAGGAGCCCGGGCAGCCCCAGTACGTGGTCGCCGTGGAGGTGCGTCAGGAATATCTTCATGTTGCGTCTGAACCCCACCTTGGTGTGGACCATCTGGCGCTGCGTCCCCTCCCCGCAGTCGAACATCATGAGGTCGCGGCCCAGCCTCACCACCACGCTGCTGCTACCCCTCCGCGGGGTGGGCATGCTACCGCTGGTTCCTAGGAAGACGACTCTCATGGGGGCTCCCTTGAAGAAGATGTCGGGGACGATAAAAGCTTGAGTGGTCGCCTGCTGCGGACGAGGAAACGCTCGCTATGAATCCTTGGGCCGCGTCTATGGTTCAGGGCTATAGCTCTTTGAAGCTCAGCTGGCCTCCGGTGATGCTGAGCTCGTAGAGCTGGTTGGGGTAGGGCTTCATGTTGAAGCTCTCAAGCTCCTCGCCTGTGAGTGTCAGGGTCAGCTTCCGTTGCTCGTAGGTGGTGCTCTGGCTGCCGGGCATGATGCCCTGGAAGCTCTTGGTGACCTGTACCACCATCTGGTTGATCTCCGCGGGGACGTCGGGGTTGCTCATCATGACCATGGGGGGCTTGCTACGGACCTCGACGAAGTCGATCTGGAACGCCTCCTTGTTCTCGGGGTCCCTGACGGCCTTCACGGACTGGACCTTGAGTTTTATCCTGCTGCTTATCATCTCGCCGCTATAGTTTGCCGTAGGCTACGTGAAATAGGTATCGGTCAGAGGCCCTTGAGGTGGTCTGCGATGAGGTCTGCGACGCTCACCACGCCGTAAGGCGTCTCCACGGTGTCCGTGGCGAGGACCAGGTCTGCGCCCGCCTCCTTGAGCCTCTCCTCGGCCCCGGGCATGAAGAGGGCGTGGGTGCATGCCGCCGCGACCCTGGTGGCTCCCTGATCCTTGAGGCCTTTGACGGCGCGGGCCATGGTGCCGCCGCTGCTTATGATGTCGTCGAATACCACGGCCTTCTTCCCCTTCACGTCCACGTCCTTCACCTTCATGGTGGGTTCGCCGGTGTGGCGGTCACGTGTCTTCTCGAAGAATGCGAAGCCTCCGCCTAGAATGTCGCTGGCCGCCTCCACGATGTCCTTGCGCCCTGCGTCCGGCGAGAGGCTGTAAGCACCGTCGTAGCCGTGTTCCTTGAGGTACCGGGCAATCACGGGGATGGCTGAGAGGGTGTGGACCCTGATGCTGTGCCTCGGCTGTATATCCGCGAGGCTCTCCTCGCTGTGGAGGTCCACCACGAGGAGGTCGTCGACGCCGGCGCTCTCCAGGAGCCCCAGCACCACGTCGAAGCTCAACGCCTCGCCCTCGAGGAACCGCTTGTCCTGCCTCATATAGGCGAGGTACGGGACGCAGGCGACCACTCGCCTAGCCTCGAGGTCCTTGGCGGTCTTGGCCATTATGAGGAGCTGCATCGTCTTCCTGTCAGGGTCGGGGGCAGTGGTCTGGACGAGTACCACCGTCTCGCCTTCGACCCCCGTCGGTAGCCGTAGATAGCTCTCCCCGTCGGGGAACAGCCTGTGCTCAGCCGGGTTGGCGCATACCCCCAGCTTGGTCGCGATGGTTTCCCCCAGTTCCTTGGACGCGGGTCCGGGTATGACTATCATAGCGTACTTGAATGCGCTTCATATAGATAAGAGTCTGGTCACACCCCGCCCTCGTCCACGCCGAGCCTTGACACAGGAAAATACAACGCTCCCGGCGCTACATCGAGAAGATGAACAGGAGGCCCGCGGCGAGCACAGCGGCGCCCCACGCCGCCCGGCTCCACTTCATGACCTTGGCCCCGTCGAAGACCCCGAAGGGGAGAAGATTGAACAGAGCGAGGCTGGCGTTGATGTTCATGCCCGCCAGTGCGAGGGCGGCCACCAGGGGGCTGCCCGTGATGAGGTAGACTGCGAAGTAGAACAGCCCCATCCCGATGTTTGTCGCGGGGCCGGCGATGCTCACCTTGCCGTAGTCGTCCCAGTTCATCAGGCCGCCTATCATGACGGCGCCGGGGGCGATGATCTTCAGAGGAGATATCAGGCTTAGGAGGGTGAGCATGAGGCCCTGCTTGTTGATCCTGAACTCGGCCCAGTAGCCGAGCCGCTGCGCCATGAACTTGTGAGCCACCTCGTGGAGGATGAAGGCAAGGCCGAACATGAGGAAGTAGGCGCCGAAGATGACTGGACTCAACAGGACCCTACTCCAGTAGCTTACGAGAGGTATCGCCAGGATGACTACGAGCCCTATGGCAAGCTCCCGTAGCTCGGTCTGGCTGAACCAGAAGAGGGTGCGTCTGGGCCGCGGAGTGTAGCTGTACCCGGTGGGCCGGAAACCTGTCTGGCCGGTGGTGCTTCGGCTGTAGGAGTATTGGCCTGTGCACTCGTGCATCTCCGGGAGCCTGTGCTCGGAGCAGAAGTAGCCGCCGCAGTACTTGCACCTGAAGGGCATGTACTCGTCCTTGCCGCACTTGTCACAGTTGACCATGTGGCCGTCCTGCCGATGTTTACGCTCGGTGTCGTATATATGCTGTGGAGCACGAGGCGCGTCCCATGAACGGGGTCATGTGTCCCTCAGGCTTAAGGCCAGTCTCCGCGTGTCCTCACGCACCTTCTCTAGGTCTTCCTCCGTCGGCTTCCCACGGATGTCCCCCATCCTCCCCTTGGTGCTTCCCTCCTCCCAGCCGTGGAACTCGGCCAGTATGCACCACTCGGCCGCGACGTCGAAGCCTATGTGCTCGAAATACTGGCCGGCGTACTTGACGGCGGGGGTGGCCTCGTTGAGCTCCGTGTGGGGGCCTGAGTAGGTACAGAAGATCAAGGCGTGTTTACCCGGGGCGAACCCGTCTTCACGAGCCTTTCCTTCCGGTGCTTCACCAGGTTTCTTCGCAGGTAGTTGGTCACCGGTTTAGG
>JAEHCT010000281.1 GCA_020697635.1 Candidatus Bathyarchaeota archaeon | reverse complement strand
GGGCATCTATCTCTGGGACCAGGATGGCCGCCGGTACATCGACGGCAGCGCCGGCCCCATCTGCGTCAACATAGGCCACGGCGTCAAGGAGGTAACAGACGCCGTCGCGGCTCAGATGGAGCAGGTGAGCTTCGTCCACAGCAGCCACTTCATCACCCAGAGCGTCTTCGACTGCGCGGAGAAGCTCGCCTCGTTCGCACCCGAGGGCCTAGACCACGTCTACTTCTGCAGCGGCGGAAGCGAGGCCACCGAGGCCGCCGCCAAGATGGCTCGCCAGTACTGGCTGCTGAGGAACGAGCCGAAGCGGAGCAAGATCGTCGCCCGTTGGCAGAGCTACCACGGCAACACGCTGGGCGCCCTCAGCATGTCGGGGAACATAGCGCGGCGCCGACGCTACGTGCCGCTTCTCCTGGACTTCCCCCACATTCCGCCGGCGTACTGTTACCGGTGCTGGTTCGGGAAGACCTGCGACACCTGCGATCTTGAATGCGCCCATGCGCTGGACACCCAGATAAGGGCGACGGGCCCCGAGTACGTCTCCGCGTTCATCGCGGAGCCCGTGGTCGGAGCCACCCTGGGCACGGTCCCAGCGGCGCCGGGCTACTTCCAGCTGATCCGCGAGATATGCGACGACCACGACGTGCTCTTCATCGCCGACGAGGTCATGACGGGGCTCGGGAGGACAGGTAAGAAGTGGGGCCTCGACCACTGGGACACGGTGCCCGACATCATAGCCACCGCTAAGGGCCTCGCGGGCGGCTACATGCCTCTGGGAGCCACCGTCGCCAGCGACAAGGTGTACGACGCCTTCGGTGAGCCCTTCGCCCACGGCCACACCTACGGCAGCCACCCCGTCGGGTGCGCCGCCGGGGCCGCGGTCATGGACTACGTGGTGAAGCATGGGCTGGTGGAGAGGTCGGCGGAGCTGGGAGAGTACTTTCACGGGAAGCTCAAGGCGCTCCACGACCACCCCTCAGTCGGAGACATACGCGGCATGGGCATCTTCGCGGGCGTCGAGTTCGTCAAAGACAAAGAGACCAAGGAGCCGTTCCCACCTGAGCTCAGGTACTATAGCCGGGTGGTCGACAAGTGCTTCGAGAACGGGCTGCTGGTCTACCCTGGTGTGGGCACGGTGGACGGGGTCAGGGGCGACCACATACAGGTGGCGCCTCCTCTCGTTGTCACTAAAGACGAGATCGACGAGATAGTCGAGCTCCTGGACAAGTCCATCGGAGAGGTCGAATCGGAGACCCTCTAGCTGGTCGGTGGGATCACCTGATCCTGCCGTTCACTACCTTCTCCAACCTAATCTCCTCGGCGTCGGTGTGGAGAGGCAGCCCCTCCATGTAGGCCATGCCGTCCACCGCCTCCAGCCTGTACTTCATGAACTGGTCGAAAGTGATCATGTCCGTACCGTACTCCTTGATATCGCCAACATACACTTGATCCCCCGGCTTGGATGTCTGCGGGTTCAGGATGCCCACGTCCTTGCCGTCGTCTCCCGCCAACAGCATGCCTTCGCTGAGCTCGCCCCGTAGCCTCGCTGGCTGCAGGTTCGTTAGCACCACCAGGTGCTTGCCGAGGAGGTCGTTCCTGTCTGGGTAGTATGGCTTCAAGCCGGCGACTAGCCGCCTCTCCTCGTCGCCTAGGTCGATCTTCAGTAGGTAGAGCTTGTCGGCGCTCGGGTGGTCCATCACCTCTGTGACCCTGGCTACCTTCATGTTGAGGGCGCCGAGGTCTGTGGGGTTGAGAACATCGTATTCTCCGCCGCTGTGCTGGACTATGAGGTCGCATATCTCCCTGAGGGCGTTCTCAAGGTACATGCCGCTGGTCTCGCTGTTGCCCTGCACGTAGACTAGGAGGTTCCGGGTGTCGAAACCTATCTTGGTGTGCTGGCCCTGCTTCACGTCGAGCCAGCAGAGCACGTGCTCGTCGTCCATCATGGCGAACTTGCCTGACTGGGTCTTCATGGGCTCAGTCTCCCCTAGGGGCACGTACACCTCGCCGCCTCGGGTCACCTTCAGCCCGACGTCTCCCACCACCTTGTCCAGGTCGTGGACGCCGACGCTGACCCGCCTCGTGGCTGCGACGACGTTGTAGGCGTCCACCACGGTGTTGATGGTGGGGAGCCTGCCGTTCTCCTTCACCAGGTTGATGAGGTGAACCACGGGGCTCTCGGCGTCCACCTTGAACCTCGTGTACACGTCGTTGTAGGCGTCG
>JAEHCT010000017.1 GCA_020697635.1 Candidatus Bathyarchaeota archaeon | reverse complement strand
CCTGTTGAATATGAGGTTCACCTGGTCATACCGTTTGATCCGTGGCTCGTCCACGACGTAGGGAGGCTGGTCCACGTTTCTGACCCTCACGCCTCGCCTTGAGCTGGCTTCCATCTCAACCACTTGTACGCGTATCGGGGTCCGGCGGTATAATAATTATGCGAGCCGTTCGCCAACGCTTTTCACCTAGCCCGCGTAATACTTGGTTGAATTGTCTATTGAAGATAGAGTGAGCCTCGTCGAGGCCGTAGAGGACGACGCCTACCTCCTCGCCGACATATCTAAGCGGGCTTTCGAGAGCGACGTGGAGGTGGGGGCCGAGGAGCCGGGGGGGCCCCACGGCTACGACTCAGACAAATACCAGGTACGCTACATGGAGTACTTCGACTACTACAGGATAACGCTGGACGACTACACCGTGGGCGGCGTCATGACGGCGCACCACGGCGAGGGCCACAGGGAGCTCGTCAGGATATTCGTGGACCCCGAGAGCCAGCGTCAGGGCATTGGCCTCAGGTCTATGGAGCTGGTGATGTCGCTCTACCCGGACGTCAAGCTCTGGACCCTGGGCACGCCGGAGTGGAACACCAGGACCAAGAGCTTCTACGAGAAGCTGGGCTTCACACAGGTGGGGTGGACTGTGGAGGCGGAAGGCAGGGGCCGCTGGTGCCAGAAGAAGCTAGGCGAGGGCGTCAGCTTCCACGCAGTCGGCGAGCTGAGGGACGGGATGAGGAACATCACCGTGGAGGGGGAGATAGAGGAGAAGGCCATGGCCCGGATGGTTCGGTCGAGGAGGCGGGGCGAGACCCTGTCAGTGACCGAGGCCGGGCTCGTGGACGCCTCGGGCCGAGTCCTCCTCACCCTCTGGAACGAGCAGATAAAGCAGGTGGAGGTCGGCGACCGGATACGCGTCGAGAACGGGTACACTTCGTCGTACATGGGGATAACTCAGCTCAACGTGGGCAGGGCGGGGAAGCTCGTGAAGCTGATCTAGAGCCTATTCTTCAGCTTCTTTTTCTCCATAATAATCTATATTATGGCTGTTAGAACCGTGCAGACCCGGAGTCTCGGGGGGGGGGCTATATCTACGTGGAACGATGGTTTCGCTGCGTTCATCCGGGTTCTTATTATAAGAAGTAGGTCGTGGCTTATCCGGTGAGGCAGATGGGTGCCGCCGAGATGGACGAGGTTCGGATGATCCGTCTAAGACTGACAGGGCCATCCAGGGACAGTTATCCGAATGCGGACGTCTCGCGTGGCCCTCTATACCTCTCTAACTTTCTCAATAAGAGGCACGTCAAGACGTACAGCATCGTCAACAGCCGCCTCAAGAGACGCGGCCCGTGAATTAGATCACGAGTCACCGCCATCACGCATGCCGGATCACTGGGAGTTGACATGCTCTACTATCGCTGAAGTCAGGTCCTCGATGTAGGCTCTCCCGTGCTCGCCGCTTGCTCCGCTGGGGTCTCCCAGAACGCCTATGGGTGATAGAGCCCCTATGCCGTGGTCGAATATCCGCTGAGCCGTCTTCTCGTCGAACTCCCCCATGAAGCCCCGGGCTTCGGGGATGCGCTCCTCCCTCACCAAGTCACCTTTGGCCCACATTATCATCGACACCTCGGACTCGCCTGCGTGAGCCCCCGAGGCCTCAGGGGACACGCCGAGCCTCTCGCTGGTCTTCATCAGCACCCCGACGAAGCCCTGAAGGTCGCTGTACACGATCACCTTGACACCCGGGTGTGACCTCTGCAGCTCCTCTCCTATCTCCCCCAGGGGCCCAAAGTTGCCTCCATGTGAAGGCAGGACGACGATCCTCTTGAAGCCGTGCCTCGATAGGCTTCCCACGTATTCCTTGACCACCCGCTGTAGGGTCTCCCTACTCAGCGTTATGGTTCCCGGGAACCTCATGTGGTGCATGGAGCACCCCACGTTTATGGTCGGCGCCTTCAAGGCGTCACCGAGCCTCTCGGCCACCGAGAGCGCCAACGCGTCCCCCAGAATAGTGTCGGTTGACACGGGCAGGCATGGGCCGTGCTGCTCGTTGCTCCCCACCGCGAACACGACGGTGTCGAACCCCTCCTCCAAGGCGGCCCCAATCTCGGGGGACGTCATAGGAGCAAGATCGATCATTTCATTGAAAGTTGGAGCCGATGAAGAAATAAGGCTATGCATGTGTTCAAGCTTTTTCGATCTTCGGGTTACCTCCGGCGGTACTTGAGGACGGTTTGCTAAGTTCACGTTTCTGTATGAAAAGGACCGCGTTTTTACATACATTGGGTTCCAAACGGGGCGTTTTATCCGCCCTTTTATTTATGGGAGCCATGTTTCAGGCTTATTGTCCCCCAAACTAAAATGATCATGGGCGCAAGGGCTCGATTTTTCACCTGTTCTCTTATTTGTGAAACCTCTCAGTGACTGAAGATTATGGAAAAATATTCCTAGTTACATGGAACTAGATTATTTAAGTGTGTTAGAAGTGGCGGAAGCACCGTTCGTCGGTGAAGGCCATGGCGATGCCGTTCTCGTCGCACGCCTCGATGACTTCCTTGTCCTTGACGCTGCCGCCGGGTTGGACACACGCCGTGACCCCGTGCTCGGCCAGGAGATCGACGCTGTCCCTGAAGGGGAAGAAGCCGTCTGACGCCAGCACAGACCCCTGTATCGCGTCCCCGTGCCCCCTCATCGCCGCCTTCTCAAGGGCCAGCTTCACGGCTGTGACCCTGTCCTGTTGGCCGGTGCCGACGCCGATTGTGGCGTTGTTCTTGCTGAGTACGACGCCGTTGCTGCGGACATTCATGTCGACGTACCAGCTGAACAGCAGGTCCTTCACCTCTTGGAGCGTGGCCTTCCGCTCCGTCACGAAGCGCAGGTCGTCTGGGCCTCTGATCTTTGTGAGCATGGGGGCCTGGAGCACTATGCTTCCGTCCATCTGGACACTGATGTCCAGCGGCTCCAGAGGGTCGCCCACGTACCTGCTCACGGCGTCTAGGCCGTTTGCCTGCATTATGCGGATGTCCTTCTTCTTCTCGAAGTGCTCCATGCAGCCGTGCTCGTAGCCGGGGGCCACCACGCCCTCGACGTAGCTGTTCATTATCTCCTCGGCCGTGCCGGCGTCCACGACGGTGTTGAACCCCACGACACTGCCGAACGCCGCCAGGGCGTCGCAGTCCCTCGCCTTGGCGTAGATCTCCCTCAGCGGCTCGCCTGGGCTGTTACGGGCCGCGACGCCGCTGGGGTTTACGTGCTTCATCACGGCGCAGGCGGGCTCCTCGAAGTAGCTTACGATGCGGAGGCTGTTGTTCACGTCCTCGACGTTGGTCATGCTGAGGCCCCGCTTCCCAGTCTTCAGTATATCTACGTCACCGACTGTGAGAGGCATACCCAGCGGCGCGTAGAACGCCGCCGGCTGGTGCGGGTTCTCCCCGTAGCGCAGGCTCATCCTCTTCCTGTACACCGTCTCGTGGCCGCCTATCATGATCCTCATCTCCTCGGGGAACGACTCCTCGAGGGCCGTCCTGTACTTCCTCCTCATTGACTTGGGTTTGCTCATAGGTTCTCCTCCAGGTAGCTTACTATGGCGGAGTCGTAGCCCGCCGTCCGATTGAACGCGAAGTGGGCGTACCTCCGCCTCAGCTCGGTGGTGAGCTCTCCGCCGTTCTCTTTCAGGGTCTCCACGACCTCGGGGTACTGGGCTGGATCGGTAACTATGCAGACCTTGTCGTATAGCAACGCCGCCTTGGCGGCTGACCGGGTCATGGCGGGGCCGCCTATGTCAATGTTGTCGCCGGCCTCGGCGAGGTCGGCTCCCCCGGTGACCACCTTCTCGAAGGGGTAGAGGTTGCAGACCACCAGGTCGATGGGCTTGACGCCGTTCTCCTCCATCCACCTCCTGTGGTCGGGGCGGTCCCTGTCGAGGAGGAGGCCGCCGTGGACCTTGGGGTGCAGTGTCTTGACTAGGCCCCCGGGGCTCTCTGGGTGCCCCGTGTATTCGCTCACCTCCACAAGCCTCTCGTACCCTATCATCCTGATCCGTCTGGCGGTGCCCCCGCTGGAGATTATCTCGACGCCGTAGCCGGCTAACGCCTCCACCAGCTCCTCTAGGCCGCTCTTGTCGTAGACGCTTATCAACGCCCTCTCTATCATAGGCTCACCTTACGGGTTAACGCAGAAGCGATGGGGCTATAGGGTTTGCCTTACACGAGGCTGCAAAATTGCATAAAGATGGAAACTATGGGGTGTACCCGGCGTAGACGGGGCTGCACCACGCCATGGAGCCGTCGCACTGGGTCACCTTCACCCAGTAGGGGTTAACGCCCTCCTCGATGCACTCGTCGACTATGGTGAACTCCAGGTCCTTGGGCAGCGGCTTGTCGGTGATAGCCTGTATCTTCACCCGTATGTTGACGGGTCCGACCTCGATCACCGTGGGCTCGTGCCCGACATCGGCCGGCCGGAAAGTGAAGCTGACGGGCTTGCTGTAGAAGGATGCCGTCGCGTCTGGTGGGGCGTCCAGCTTCATTAATACTCCGTCCGGGTCTCCGCCGGTGGTGCTGGTCCACTCCAGCCGTTGGTTGGTTGCCTGCCTTACTCTCTGGTCCAGGTAGTCGAACGCGTACCCACTGTAAGACAGTATCCTGCCTTTGTCGAGGTAGAGGCCACCGTCCCAGTTCACCCGTTTGGGTCTGCTTTTCACGCGGGCGCCCATCCACTCGACCTTTATCAGCCTGTCGTCTCCCTCCGGAGCGGCGAAAGGGTGCCGGTATATTAACTTCGTCCCCCTCATGACCTCTACGGCGTGCAACGGCTTCGTCCCGTATACTTTGACGCTGATGGCCGGAGCCCCCTCCGCATCGTACTCCTCCCCCATCATGTGCCCGTCCACCTTGAAGTCGACTATCATCCTCTCACCGGTGGTTCCGTACGTCCGCCTAGACCAGAAAGCCTCCCAGAGCGCCTCCTTGGAGAGGTTCTCCGCGTAGACCCCCGTGTACCCTCCCTTCGTGGTGAAGTTTTCAGAGGTGAGCGTCAGGCCGGGTCTGCACGTGTGGTCGTCGCTCGTGGCGATGAACCCCACCTTGAGTCCACGGGTCAGGGCTTCCTCGAGAAACCACTCGAAGGTCCCGTGGTGGCTGTGGACCTCTATGAGAGGCACCCTCTCGGGGTCCCAGTAGTCTAGGTTGGCGTGGCGGCCCCCTATGTGGGCCACGGCCATGACGTCCTTCCTTCCCCTGAACTCCTCCCACAGCCTGCTTATCGGGTACCTGTCGGTTTCCGCGTCCGACGCATCCTCTATGAGCCAGTGGTCACTGCGGTGCAGGTCTCCATCCTCGCCCAGGAAGTAGATGTTGTGGTCTCCCCCTGCGGGGGTGAGGCCACTCCACTCGTAGCCCAGGAACAGCAGGAATTTTCCCGGCTCGCTGTACCTCCTGGTCTTCTTTTTCACCTCCTCCCAGAGCTCCTTGGTGATCTGGAAGTCGTTGCCCTGCCAGCCGCCGAAGTCCATGTTAGCCACGTCGCGTACGAATCGGAAGTACTCGTCCACCGTGCCGGTGCCCACCGTCTGCTTGGTCTGGCCGTGCATGTCCCCCCAGTACAGTTTGTACTTGGGCTCCTGCTTCAGGATCGTGATGGGGTTGGACTCCGCCGTGTGGCCGTAGCTGTCAACAGTCTTCAGGGTCTGCAGCCCCTCGCCGCCAAGAGTCACACTGAACCGATGTGCCCCTCGATCCTCCTCGTTGAACGTGTAAGACTCCATGTCCAGTCCCTCGAAGCTCACGGTTCCCCCGTAACTGTCGCTCCTGTTACCGAAGCTGTCGAGGGCCCTGACCACCACATCGAAAGGCGTTCCCAAGCCCGCCCCCGAGGGAGCCGCCACCTCTATTGTCTCCGCAGGACCACCGATGATGCTCACGTGAGGCGACTCCTCGATCTCCTCAAACCTGCCGGTGCCGAAGGGGTCGACCAGCACCTTGAACATGTGCTCCTGCTCCCTGAAGGTCTGAGCCCTCAACCCGGGGCCGCCGCGGTTCCTGTCCCCGTAGACGATGGTGACGGCGTCTCCCTCGTAGAGGCTTCCGTCACGTACGTCCACTTGGAGGGCACTCCTGAAGGGCCGAATGTGGCCGCGCCTGCTGAAGAAGCACTCAAGCCTCACATCCCTGTCCGTTTTCACTGTGGTATACCCGGACTTCCCGGGGGCGCTGAGCTGCGGGTCCTCCTCGTCGCTCACGCTTCTTCGCGCCACCCTGATGCTGCCGCCGTCGTCTATCCCGTACCTGCCTACGTGGTAGACAAGGGTCCACGACACCATGCTCCCGGCATAGACATCCGAGTCGGGCTCTATATCCGCCCATCCAAGCCATGACCTGTTCAAAACCGATACCTGTGTAGATACTAGGCGGCTGCGGATGTAAAACTAACTAAGAAAGGAGTGGTTAGAGTCTTCTGCTTGGTCCGGGGCGCATTATGTCGTGGGGCGCCGCCTCCTGGGCTCCCCGCTCCGTTATGAGGGCGAGCCTAGCCTTCTCCCACATCTCAGGGATGGTCCTTGCGCCCACATACCCCATGGCCGCCTTGAGGCCGCCCGTGAACTCTCCCAGGATGTCCTTCACGGGGCCTCTGTAGGGCACCCAGCCTTCGACGCCCTCGCTTATGGACTTTGAGGGCTGGCTGTACCGGTCCTGTGCGTACCGTTTCTTGCGCGCCCTCTCGCTGCCCATGCCGTAGTACTCCTTGTAGTAGCGTCCCTCCATGGCCACGAGCCTGCCGGGGCTCTCCCTGCAGCCCGCGAAGACGTTCCCCATCATGGCGCACGAGGCGCCGACGGCCATGGCGACCGCGATGTCGCCGGGGTTCCTTATGCCGCCGTCCGCGATTATAGGGATGTCCGCGCCGTACTTCTTCACGGCGTCGGCGACCCTGCTGGTCGCGTAGAGTGTGGGGGCGCCCGCGCGTGTGACGACGCTGGTGCTGCAGATGCTTCCGCTGCCGATGCCTACCCTGAGTCCGGCGACGCCGTCCAGCTTCGTGATCACGTCCTCGGCCGCCTCGTAGGTGCCTATGTTGCCTACGATGACGTCCGCCTCCACCTCCCTGAGTATCTCCTTGGCCGCGTCGAAGCAGTTACTGTTGTGGAAGTGGGACACGTCCAGCACCAGTATGTCCACGTACCTGTCCAGAGCCTTCGCCCGGGGCAGGTCGAAGGGGCTGATCGCCGCTGCGCAGATCAGTCGGCCCTCCTCGTCCCTCACGGCGTCCTGGTATGTCCCCTTGAGGGTGATGTCCTTCATCGTGATGAGTCCCTTCACCCTCCTGTTCTCGTCGATAATGGGCAGCTTCTCGATCCTGTGCTCGTGGAGGATCTTCATGGCCTCCTCTAGGCTCGTTTCATCCGAGCCCGTGACGACGCTCTCCGTCATCACGTCCTTGACTTTGAGGCTGCTATCCGCTAGGCGGACGTCCCTCCATGTGACTATGCCCACAAGCCTGTCTTCGTTCTCCACGACGGGGAACCCTTTGATGTTGTGCTCCTCCATGAGTCTCAGCAGCTCGTCCACTGTGTTGTCAGGGTTGACGGTGATGACGTCTCTGATGATGAGTGCCTCGGCGCGTTTGACGCTGCGCGCCATGGCGACCTCCTCCTTTGCGCTGCAGTTCCTGTGCAGGACGCCTATGGCTCCCTCCCTGGCGAGGGCTATGGCCATCTCGGCCTCGGTGACGGTGTCCATCGGTGAAGCCACTAGGGGGATGTTGAGCTCTATGTTCCGGCTGACCCTGGTCTTCACGTCGGCCTGGTCGGGCTCGACGGTGGTCCATCCAGGGAGAAGAAGAACGTCGTTGAAGGTGAGGGCTTTTTCCGCGTCTTCAAACTTTGAACGGAAACCCATTCCTTACACCATTTTAGACACCCTTCTTCTTTATGCGCTTAATATATCTTTGGGTTAACGGGGGTTGAAAATTTAACTAAAGATGCAACGGGGTGTTCATCGATATTTTATTTCACCGACGGAGTCACTAGGTATGGAGGACCCACGCTGACCCTCGTAAAGACCATGTGCGCCCGGGACTGCCCCGACGCCTGCTTCCTCGACGTCGAGGTCAAGGACGACGTAATAGTCTCCGTTAGGGCGAGCAGCGAGAACCCCGTCACAGCCGGCATCACGTGCCCAAGGGCCCTCGGCGACCCCCAGAGGGTGTACAGCATGGACAGGGTGCTGAACCCCTACATCAGGAAGACACGGGAGGGGCAGCGGTTCGAGTTGGCCACGTGGGACGACGCTTTAGGCCATGTAGCCAAACGGCTCAGGGAAACCCTTGATAGGCACGGCCCCGAGTCTGTGCTGCTCCTTGACTACTACGGCAACGCCGGCCTCCTCTCAAGCGGCTTCAGCAGGCGGCTGTGGACCGCGTTGGGCGCCACACGCACCGACGGAGCCGTCTGCTCCGCGTCGGGCCACGCCGCCCTGAGGCTCCACTACGGTCTCAGCTACGGCGTGGAACCGGAGGCGCTCCTAGATAGGAAGATCATCGTCTTCTGGGGGTTCAACGCCAAGCACAGCTCCCCCCACACGTGGGCCTTGGCGCTCAGGGCCAAGATGGAGAACGACGCAGCCATAGTCGTCGTGGACCCCCGTCAATCCGAGTCAACGAGCATGGCAGACCTCTGGCTCTACCCGAGGCCGGGGACCGACGTTGCCCTCTGCTATGGGCTGGCGCGGCATCTAATCACCAACGGCCACGTGGACGCGGGTTTCGTCGAGGACCACTGCGTCGGTTACGAGGAGTACGTGGAAGAAGCCATGAGGTGGACTCCGGAGCGGGTCGAGGCGGTCACCGGGGTGTCGTGGGAAGGCGTCGAGGCGCTAGGCGACGCCCTCGTCAAGTACGGCGACCCCGTTTTCATGATTGGGATCGGCCTCAACAAGAGTCTTTCTGGCGCCGAGTCCGTGAGGGCGGTCTCGCTCATCCCCGCCCTCCTCGGGAAGCACCGCGGCTTCTACTACACGAACAGCAGGGGCAGGTGCCTCGCCGGGGATATGGAGGGCGACACACTTACCGACTTGGCCCCACGGACAGTAAGCCAGATCTCCGTTGGCGAGAGGCTTGCAGCCGGCGAGTTCAGGTTCGTCTACGTCCAGAACATGAACCCGGCTCTCACCCTCCCGGACTCCAACAGTATCAGGGAGGGACTGCAGCGTGACGACATCTTCCTCGCGGTCCACGACACCCACCTCACCGAGACGTGCCGCTTGGCGGACGTCGTCCTCCCCGCCGCCACCTACCTGGAGAAGGACGACGTCGTCCTAAGCGACTCCCACCCATACGTCAGGAAGGCACTGAAGGCCGTCGAACCCGAGGGAAAGAGCCGGGACGAGGTGTGGGTCATGAGGAAGCTTGCTCGTCGTGTCGGCGTGAAGGACCGGTGGGTTTACGATGACCCGTGGGCCGAGGCTGGCCGCACTCTGGCGAACGCTTTCATCGACGGAGGCTTCGAAGATCTGATATGTGGGTCGACGCTGAGGCTCCGCATGAGGCCCGCCGACGAGTACCAGACGCCCTCCGGCAGGATAGAGTTCTACTCCTCGGCGGCTGAGGAGGGTGTGTCGCCGCTGCCCAGACAGGTCGAGCTCCTACAGGGCTCCGACGAGTTTATCCTCGTAAGCAGCAGTCTCCCCAGGTACACCCACACGCAGTTCAGGGATGTTTACGGCGAGATTCCGGTGCAAGTCTGGATAAACCCCGCGGACGCAGAGAGGCACGACGTTCAGGAGGGGGCCGAGGTGACGCTCTTCAACGACTATGGGAGGCTAAGGCTTACGACGGTCGTCACTGATCGGGTGCCCCGAGGAGTGCTCTGGGCGCCGAGGGAGCTGATAGACGGGGGAGGGAACGCGCAGAACTCCTTGACCCGTGGGGTGCCGCAGATGATCGGCGGTGGCCCTGTGTTCAACTCTACCAAAGTGAAGATTCTCTAGGGCAAGTTTTTACACGCATGTTCTCCGAGTATGTATCCACAGGTGGATCCGTTGAAGATGCTTGAAGACATACGTGTGCTAGACTTAACCCAGTTCTGGTTCGGGCCCTTCTGCACAATGATGCTCGCGGACATGGGGGCCGATGTCATACGAGTTGAGCCTCCTTGGGGGAGCCCGGATAGGGTCGCCGACGCCTACATGGTGGGAGGCAGCAGCTACACGTTCCACCAGCTGAACCTCAACAAGAAGGGGCTCACCCTGAACCTGAAGACGGATGAGGGGCTGCGGGTATTCAAGGAGCTGGTGCCCTTGTCGGACGTGGTGGTCCAGAACTTCAGGCCCGGCACCATGGAGAGGCTGGGGCTCGGGTACGACGCCCTCAGGGGGCTGAACCCGGGCGTCATCTACGCGGCCCTCAGCGGGTTCGGCCAGACGGGTCCATACCGTGAGAGGCCGTGCTTCGCCCCCATAGCCGAGGCTATGAGTGGCCACAGCAGGCTCACGGGGGACGAGGTCGACCCGGAGGGGCCGCCCATCGAGATGGCTCAGGCGTACGGCGACCTGGGCCCCGCGTTGTTCGCGGCCATGAGCGTGGTGGCCGCGATAAGGCACAGGGACCGCACCGGCGAGGGGCAGATGATCGACGTGGCCCAGCTGGACTGCATGACCGCCCTGAACATGGCCATCACGGGGTACAGACTCTCGGGGATGCTCCTGTGGCAGATAAAGGAGAAGTACCCCCTGGGGCGGGGTTTCGGTGGACTGCTGCAGGCCGGCGACGGCGACTGGGTTAGGCTGGCCACCTTCAGCCCCCGGCTCATCGACAGCCTCAGGGAGCACATGGGCGTCGAGGAGGTGACCATGGATGCGATCAGGGCGAGGGTCTCCGAGATGACCCGGGACGAGGCGGTGCAGTACTTCGTGGACGCCAAGGTTCCCGTGGCCCCGGTGTACAACGTCGACGACGTGGTCAGGGACCCTCACCTCCAGTCGAGGGACATGTTCGTGGAGGTGGACCACAAGGCGGCGGGCAACGTGAAGGTGGTCAACTTCCCCGTCAAGTTCAGCGAGACGCCGTGCGGGGTAAGGGAAGCCGCCCCGGTCCTCGGCCAACACGACGAGACCATCCTGAGGGACATCTTGGGCTACACAGAGCCCATGATCGATGAACTCAAGAAAGCCAACGCCATAATGGTGTAGTATGAGGTTCAAGGTAGAGGTCTTCGACAGGTACCCGGGAGCCAACATAGGCGTCCTTACCGCCAACGACGTGGAGATCGTGGCCAGCGACCCGAGTCTAGATAGGCTCAAAGACGAGGCTCTCTCCGTCGCAGAGGCGAAGATAAGCGGCGGGCCTTTCACGAAGCACCCGTTCATCGCGTCCTGGAGGGAGATGTACCGCAGCTTCGGCACCAAGCCCGGTGACTACAGGCCGTCCGCGGAGGCCCTCGTAAGGAGAGCCCTGAAGATGGGCAGCCTCCCAACCATCAACACCGCCGTGGACGCCTACAACGTGGTCTCCGTGCGGCACCTGATACCCATGGGGGGCTTCGACCTCGACCATGTGGCGGGCGACATAAGGCTGCGTTTCTCCCCCGGAGGCGAGTCTTTCACCCCCCTAGGCTCCGACAAGACTGAGGAGACCTACGCCGGGGAGGTCGTATACGCCGACGACGAGAGGATACTGACTAGGCGGTGGAACTACAGGGACTGTGACGAGACGAAGATAACTGAGGAGACGCGGAACGTGGTGCTGTTCATCGACGGCCCAGAGGGTGTCCCACGTTCGTCCGTCGAGGATGCTCTACAGGACTTAGAGAAGCTGTTCACCAAGCACTGTGGAGGCGAGTACTGCTCCGGGATCGCGTGCCGAGACGAGAAAGAGGTCTCGCTCGGTCCGTAACCGGGTGAGATATGCTACTTCTCTACGTTGTATTTGTCGTAGAGCCTCTTCAGCAGCTTGTTGAGTTCCCTAGCCCGCTCCTCGGAGTCCTTGGGCTTGAGTTCCTCGCACTCGTAGCCCACCACCTCCCTCATGTGCTTCACGTTCTCCTCGCAGAACACCACGGTGCCGTCGTCCTTGATCTTCTCGATGCCGTCTATCCTGCCTCCCTCCTCGTTGATCCTTATGGCCTCATCCCTGCTGATTCCGGGTAACACCACCTCGGCTCCGTCGGTACCCAGTCTCGCAGGGTAGGCCCCTGGCAACCCCTCGACGCCGGCCACCGCGGTGTGCACCTCGTTGGTCTCGTAGTACAGGGCCAGCACGTGCTTCAGGAAGCTGCTGGCGGTCCTCATCTGGTCAACGACTGCGCTCTTGTACTGGGTGACTACGCCGTAGCCCGCGTCCCTGTAGAGCCTCGTTATCTTCTCGTTGGGGTACCTCTCGGATACGTCCTCGCCGTCCACGATCACCTTCACCCAGTATGGCCCCCCCATCCTGGCCGTGTAGTATGAGCCGTGGTGGCCGACCCCGTAGATCCTGACGCTGCTGAAAGGCACCCCCATGTCCCGGGCGATCACCCTTTTCACCCTGCCCAGCCCGAGGTCCATGTTGCCTCCGCCGCAGACAGCCTCCAGGCCGAGCTTGCTTAGGACGACGTTGGTCGCGTCGGGGAACGCGCCGTTCACGACCATGGTCTCGATCCCTGATTTCTTGATGGCAATCATCAGCTTGTGGGCTAACGTGAGGTGGTTCGGCAGCCAGGGCCCGACTGGGCCAATCTTCTCGTAGTCGGCCGGAGGAAGCAGGCGAGTGATCCACCAGCTCCCGAGGCTCGCGAGGTTGCATATCACCTTTGGCCGTAGCTCCTTCAACAGCTCCGCGGTCTCGCCTATCTCGAAGAGGTTTACCTTGGTGAAGCCGAGGTCAGGGTAGTGGCCGAGGTTGTGGGCCGTGTGGAGGGCCTCCTCTATCTCGAACCTTCCCTTCTCCTCGTCTACGTCGGCTCCGATGACCTTGATGGGACGCCCCATGCTTGCTATCTGGTACATCATGTCGTGGCCGACGCTGCCCGCCGAGCCAATGATCATTATAGAG
>JAEHCT010000280.1 GCA_020697635.1 Candidatus Bathyarchaeota archaeon | reverse complement strand
GTCGGGGTGTGCCCGGCGGGAGCCTACCAGCACCACAGCTACAGAGGCGGCCTCGTAGAGCACACACTCAGCGTGGTCAAGCTCTGCAGTAGCCTCTGCGACGTAGTGGAGGAGCAGTACGGCAGCAGCGTCGACCGAGACTTGGTGCTTGCCGGCGCCATACTCCACGACATCATGAAGGTCTACTGCTACGAGGAGACCGGCGGCGGAGGTTTCAGGACAAGCGAGTTCGGCGGCCTCGTGGACCACCTCAGCCTCATGATCGCCGAGATGTACAGTCGGAGGCTTTCCCTCGACCTCGTGCACGTCATAGCGGGCCACCACGGCGATGCCGGCCCCACCAAGCCCAAGACCCTGGAGGCCCTCATCGTCTCCGTCGCCGACCAGGCGGACAGCGACCTAAACGGCAAGCTCCTGCGCGCGGCGGAGTACCTGCTCAGGAGAAGCGGCGTGTCTAGGCCCAGTCTGGGCAGCGCCAGAGAGGCTCTGGACGTGGTTCAGGTGAAGAGCCGTGAGGGCTGGAAGGGGCTGCAGCGGATGCTCGACGGCGAAAGCTAATACGATAGAATATTGTACTCATTCCGCGTTACTATAGGCTATGTTAGCAGGCGGCAAAGGTCATGCGGCCACCATCTTGGCGCTCGTGGTGGGAGCGGTTATCTATTTCCTCGGCCCGGAGAGTCTCCCGTTCAGCGTGGTCTCCATGGTCGTGGGCCTCGTCATAGTGGTTATGGTGGGGGAGCCCATGGTGGAGGGCCTCAAGGAGTTTGGTAGGCACACCGGCATATCCGACCACATCATAGGCATATTGTCCAGCGTAGCCTCCAACCTCCCCGAGGTCGTGATGACCCTTTTCATGATCGCGAGTCCGCATCTCAGGGAGGTGGCTATACTGACTGTTCTGCTGGCCTCGGCGTTCAACGGGCTGCTCCTGGGCATCTTGGTGATCATGGTGACGTACAGGGGCGGCGCCGTGGAGATGCCGAAGAAGGCGCTGGAGCACGACGTTGAGCTCATGAGGGTCACCATCGCGTTCTGCATGATCGTGTTCGGCACAGGCGTCATCATGGGCATCAGCGGCGCGGATGGCGGCCAGGTGCTTCCCTGGGAGGTGCCATTCTTCCAGCTCGTCTCCTACGCGGGTTACCTCTACTTCCTGAGCAGGGGGCCGAAGAAGCAGCGCGGCGAGGAACACCGGGCGGAGGGGAACAGGTCGTGGGTGACGCCCATCGTGCTAGGCCTTGTGGGGACCGTCGTGGCGGCCCAGCTGATATCGGGGTCGGCTGAGTTCCTGGTCCATGTGTTCGATCTCCACGTTGTTATCGCCGCCACTGTCATAGGTTTCGCGGGGAGCGTCCCGGAGCACGGGTTGGCCCTCCTCGGGGCCCGGAGAGGACACGTGGAGCTGGGGGTCTCCAACCTGCTCTCGGGGGTCGTGCAGAGCGTGATGCTCATCTTCCCGGTGATCGCGTTGCTGGTGCCGGTTCCGCTTGACGGGTACGTGCTCTACCAGTTCCTGGCCATAGCTGTGACGCTGTGGATAGTGAAGAAGAGCATCGTTGACGACGGCAGGCTCACCATAGACGAGGGGCTGAGCATCGTCGTTATACACGTGATGGGGATTCTGCTGTTCGACGAGCTGAGCCTCCTCATCTGACCCGGCGCGGCGTACGCACTCATCCACCCGGGAGACTGGACGCCCCTTTTTCCTGTGTCCTTCTCTGGGCGAGGAAAGCATATATGTCGGGGTATTCGGTTTCACTCTGGGCAGCGGTGGCAGAGCGGTGATTGCGCTGGTCTCGAAAACCAGTGGCCTTTGAGCCTCAAGGGTTCGAATCCCTTCCGCTGCGCCACAGTCCCCTTCCGTGGGGTTTTGAAGAGTATCTCAAGGATAGAGGATTAGCTGAGACCACTGTTGAGTACAAGCTCAGGTTGATCAGGTATCTTGAGCTTAGGTTTAACCTCTGGGACAGTGAAGGCATCCGGGAGCACATCAAGCATCTTGGCTGCTCTAAACGCAGGAAGAACAACCTCGGTTACGCGTATAAGGATTGGTGCCGGTGGAAGGACTCCGACTATGAGATTGATTACTTCAAGGAAGAAGAGGGGAAGCTCCCTTACATTCCAACGGAGAGGGAGCTTGACCAGCTTATCGCAGGGTTCGGGCCCAAGTACTCAGCCTTCCTACAGCTTCTCAAGGAGACGGGATTCAGAAGTATCGAAGCGAGAAGGTTAAAACCAATCGATTTTGACCTAGAGCGCAAGAT